>JANOCM010000323.1:0-3107 GCA_031412175.1 Alphaproteobacteria bacterium | reverse complement strand
GCGGCGACCATCGCAAAGGCCACCGTCGGCAGGAAGCCGCCGAACCAGCCGTTGCCGATGTGATAGGGCAGCGACATCGATGTGTAGCGGATGTTAGTCGGGAACAGTTCGACCAGCAGCGCCGCGATCGGCCCGTAAACCATCGTCACATAGAGGACGAGGATAAACAGGATGCCGATCACCATCGGCTTGTTGATCGCCGCGGGATCGGCCTTTTCGGGGTAACCCGCCGCAGCCAGCGCCGCCTTGGCATCCTTCTGGAAGCCCGCGATCGCCGCCTTGCGACCAGCAGCGTCGAGGCCCGCGGTCACCGGCACCGCCAGCAATGTTTCGCCGACCTTGATGCTCGCCTCGGCACCCGGCGTCGCTGTGTTGGCATAGGAGACGCCGGCCTTGGCGAGGAAGCTCTTGGCGATGTCGCAGGTCTTCAGGTCGAACTTGTTGGCGCCGATCGGATCGAACTGCACCGAGCAATTGGCATCGTCGGCGGTGACCACCACCGGCGACGTGTGGACGGCGGCATAGAGCGCCGGGTTGGCATTTTTGCTGAGCGCGTCGAACAGCGGGAAATAGGTCAGCGCGGCGAGCAGGCAGCCGGCCATGATGATCGGTTTGCGCCCGATGCGATCCGACAGCCAGCCGAAGATGACGAAGAACGGCGTTGCCAGCAGCAGCGCGGTGGCGATCAGGATGTTGGTGGTCGCACCATCGACCTTGAGCATTTTTTCAAGGAAGAACAGCGCGTAGAATTGTCCGGTGTACCAGACGACCGCCTGGCCCATCACGGCACCGACCAGCGCGATCAGCACGATCTTGAGATTGCCCCAGCGCGCAAAGGCTTCGGTCAACGGCGCCTTGGAGATCTTACCCTCGGCCTTCATCTTGGTGAACGCCGGGCTTTCCTCCAACTGCATGCGGATCCACAGCGACACGCCGAGGAGGACGGCCGAGACGAGGAACGGAATCCGCCAGCCCCAGTCCTTGAAGGCTTCTTCACCAAGCCCGTAACGCACGCCGATGACGACGAGCAGCGCCGCGAACAGCCCCAGGGTCGCCGTCGTCTGGATGAAGCTGGTGTAGAAACCGCGCTTGTTGTCGGGCGCGTGCTCGGCCACGTACGTCGCGGCACCGCCATATTCGCCGCCGAGCGCCAGGCCCTGCAGCAGCCGCAGCGCGACGAGCATCAGCGGCGCCGCGACGCCGATCGTCGCGTAGCTCGGCAGCAGCCCGACGAGGAAGGTCGACAGCCCCATGATGCCCATGGTGACGAGGAAGGTGTTCTTGCGCCCGACCATGTCGCCGATCCGCCCGAACACCAGCGCACCGAACGGCCGTACCGCGAACCCGGCGGCAAAGGCGGCGAGTGCGAAGATGAAACCGGTGGTTTCGTTGACGCCCGAAAAGAACTGCGCGGTGATGATCGTCGCCAGCAGGCCGTAGAGATAGAAATCATACCATTCGAAAACGGTGCCGAGCGATGACCCGAGGATCACCAGTTTCTCGTTGTGGGTGGCCCTGTGGTGCTTGGGCAGCCCCGACACATCGTCGACGGTAATTTCGGGTATCACGCTCATGTCCGTCCCCTTTTCTTGTGGTTAGTAGGCGTATTTGAAGGCGGCTTCCACGCGATCGAGGCTGCCGCTGTCGCCGCTGGCCAGCCGGCGCTCGCCGTGGCGATATTCGATGCCGACCTCGAAACCCCTGGCCGGCGTCCAGAACAGGTTGGCGGCGCCGCTCCACGCCGCCTTGTTGGCGAGCGGCGAAATAAGGCTGTCGCCATAATCGGCCGACTGGTAGCCGGCCATGAAGGTCGAGCGCACGCTGGCGGTCCAGCCGAGCTTGAGCGCTGCAAAGCCGGCAAAGTTGCGCACGGTTTCAAGGCGGGCACCCGGCACGCCGGCGAATACCGCATCGGGGGCAAAGCCGAGGCCGAGATAGCGGCCCACGCCATTGCCATAGGTTGCCATGAAGCGGAGATCGTGGCGGGCGCCCAACGGCACGCGGCCGGCGGCGCTGATGCCCCAGGCCAGCGCGGTGTCGCCCCAGCCGGCGTTGTTGACGCGCAGCTCGCGCACGATCCCGGCGAGCGAGAATTCGCCGAGGCCGGTTTTCGCGTTCACGCGGGCGACCATGTCGGGCAGGCGGTCGTCATCATTGTCGACCAGCGCCGGCACGGTCCGGTTGATGATTTCCGTCTCGGGGTTTTCCAGCGCCACCAGCAGGTCGAGGCCTTTGCCGAGCGGCAGCCGGAGCTGCGCCATGCCCTGACGGACGAACACCGTGCCCTCGAGCGGCCCGACGAAATCGGTCGATTCGGGCAACACCGCGACATTCTGGAACGTGCTCCATTCCTGGCCGACGAGCAGCTTGCCATAGGTGAAGAAGGCGCGGCGCAGCGTCGGGTTGAAGGCGTTGGTGGCGCGCTGGGCGCCGGCCGGGGCGGTCGACAGCGCGAAATCGAACTCGACATGGCTTTTCAGCAGGTCGTCGCCGACCGGCGTCGAGGTGGTCAGCACGAAACGCGTCTGCCGCGCCTGGACGAGGAAATCCTGGCTGGAAAAGCCGCCGCCGACCGGGATCTGCTGCGGCAGGTAGAATTCCTTGCCGAGCCCGCCGACCGCGACTTCGCCGTCGTTATAGCGCGTGGCGGCGACGTTGATGCGGACATAGCCGCCGAGCTTGACCGTGGTGCTGCCGACCTTGAAGCCATCGGCCGGTTTGGCGGTTTCGAGCGCGGCGAGGCGTTTTTCGGTTTCGGGGGCCAGCGCCGGTGCGGCAGCGATGGCCGCCGGAATGGCTTTTGCCGCCACCAGTTCGCCGCGCAGCTGCGCCACCGCGGCTTCGAGCTGCGCCAGCCGCGCTTCGAGCGCCGCCTCGCGCGGGGTCTGTGCCAGCGCCGGGGCACCCGTCAATGCCGTCGTCAGGCACAGCGCAGCGATGACTCGTGATGCCGTGGCGGCCATTGATTCTCCCCTCGTCATGGCCCGCTTGTTGCGGGTCCTTGCGGTGGTCGGATCATCGGGCCGGGGCGCACCCGCCGATAGGCCGACCTTGGTCTAATGCGGGCTAGACGATGGTCGGGGATGGCAGGCGGCGTTCGTGCGGGC
>JANOCM010000322.1:0-1915 GCA_031412175.1 Alphaproteobacteria bacterium | reverse complement strand
GAGCAACGGCACGACGGCACGGGCAAAGGCGCCGCGGTCGCCGCGCAGATAGCGTGCCCATTCATCCTCGCCGACCGGCAAGACCAGCAGCCGCGCGACATCGACCAGCGCCGTATCGAGCTGGGCCATGATGCGCATCGATTGCGCCGCCAGCGAATTGCGCTCGCGCACGGCAAATCGGGTTTCGACATCGCCGACGCGTGATTCGGCCGCCGCCACGGTTTCGACAAGTGTCAGCATCTGCCCGGCCAGCCTTCGCGAGATATCCTGCCCGGTTTCGGCCGCCCGCACCGTGGCGCTTTCCATCGCCGCCAGCTGCAACCGCACCGGCTCGCCAAAGGCGGCGTCGGTACCCGTCGAAGCGGCAAGCCGGAGCGCCCCCATCGCGTCATCGACAACGCTCGCCAGGCTGGCGCGCATCGTGGCTGCCGTCGTCGCAGCCACCGCAGCAATGCGCACCAGTTCGGCATCGAGCGTTGCCGCTGCCTCGATCGTCGCGGCCGAACTGCCCTCGCGTATCCCGGCGAGCGTCGCGCGCGCCGTATCGAAATGCGTGTCGAGCTGCGCCGCCAGCCCGCCGATTGCCGTTCGTTCCGCCGCGAACCCGGCGGCAGCCGCTTCGACGGTCGCACTGCTGTCGCGCACCGATTTGCCGAGGCCGACAACGGCGTCGAGCATATTCTGCGCCTCCGCTTCCAGCGCCACCATCGCTTCGCGCGTTGTCGCCAGCCGTTCGGTCAGCGCATCCTGGAGCTCGACCACAGTCCGCCCCAGCGTGCCGGATTGGTCATCCATGGCAACCAATGTCGCCTGCGACGCCTCGAGCTGGCCCTGGAGCCCGGCAAGGTGATCCTGGAATGTCGCAATGCGCGCCGCGATGTCCTCGGCCGCGCCACTGCCGGCAACATTGAGCGCTGAAAAGCGGCTTTGCATGGCATCAATGCGTTCATTCACCGCTGCGTGCAGCCGTGCGGCGCCGGCGTCATGCGCATCGAGTTCGGATTTCAGCAGCGTCGAGGTTTTCAGCAATGCCTCCAGCCGCTGATTGAACAACCGTGCGCCGTCATCGCCGAACAGCTGCATCTGTCGCGCCGTCGCATCGATGCCGGCGGCAAAGCTGCGCATTTGGGTATCAACCTTATCGGTGATCTGCCCGACGGCGGCGGACGAGCGTTCCAATACGCCATCGATGGCGGCATCGAGCGCATAGGCGCGTTTCGACAGCGTCGCGGTATTGCGGCTCGAGGCTTCGTCGATCTGTGCCAGCAACGCCGCCATGGTAGCGATCGCGGCATCGGCCTCCGCCGCCGCCTGGCTGTTGCGGGCCTGGACAGCGGCCAGCATGGTTTCGACGGCGCGCAGCTGCGTCGCGCTTTCGCCGCCGACGTCGCGCAACGTGTCGCCAACGCTGCCGACAGTACGGGCGATATCGGGCAGCGCGGCTAGCAGCGTAGCGGTCACCTGGCCGGTCGCTTCGCCGCTGGCCAGCACCCGCTGTGCCGTGGCCTCCAGCGCGGCGGTGTTGGCGATGACACCCGGCATTTCGGCGGCGGCGGCACCCGCCAGATCACGCAGCTGGGCGCCAGCGCCGGCGACGGCGGTATCGACCCGGCCAAGCGCCGATTCCAACGTGGCGACCTGCGCCTGCGCCTCCACCAGTCGCGCCTCGACATCGCCCAGCGGCAGCGGCCGGCTGCTGCCCGCCAGCAGTGCATAGGCGACAAGCGCCAGCCCGATCGGCGGCAGCACGGCAGCGAGCATGGCGGGCAGCGGCTGCGGACTGGCGGCGAGGCCGATGACGATCGCAGCCAGCCAGAGCCCGGCGACGCCGAGCGCGGCCTGCAACGGCCAGCGCCGTTCGGCCCGGATCGATACGACCAATTCTTCCAATGCGACGCCCCCCGGCAGACCAAGC
>JANOCM010000321.1:0-10094 GCA_031412175.1 Alphaproteobacteria bacterium | reverse complement strand
GTCGGCGGCAAGAATGTTGACCTGGCCGCGACCGTGGCGATTGACACGGATGAAATCCTGGATATCGAGCGCCGGCTCGCCGAAGAAATGCTCGCCGCCCTGGGATTCGAGCTGGAGCAACTGGCGCTGGATGATGCCGATCGTCGCCTTGGTGACATTGCCGTATTTCGTCGCCAGCTCGCCGGCGTTTTCGGCGCAGAAGGTCAGCATCGCCTGCAGATCCTTCATGTCGAGCAGCAGCAGGCCCAGATCATCGGCATAGCGGAACGCCACCGACAGCACGCCTTCCTGCGTCTCGTTGAGCCCCATCAGCCGTGCCAGCAGCAGCGGCCCCATCTCGCTGATCGTCGTGCGTACCGGGTGACCCTGCTCGCCGAACAGGTCCCAGAACACCACGGGGTTGGCATCATAGCCATAGTCCGTAACGCCGATCTCGGCAGCGCGCTTGGCGGTCCAGGCGGCGGCGGCGCTGCCGGTCATCGCCATGCCGGCGATATCGCCCTTCACGTCGGACAGGAACACCGGCACACCTTCGCGGCTGAAGCCTTCGGCGAGCGTCTGCAAGGTCACCGTCTTGCCGGTGCCGGTGGCGCCGGCGATCAGCCCATGGCGGTTGGCACGTTTCAGCACCAGCGCTTGCGGATGTTCCTCGCCCTTACCGATGAAGATGCTCTCGGCCATGTGTGATCCCCTTGCGTTGTGACGGGGATAGCGGGTTTTTGGCGGAGGTAGAAGGGGTTGAGGACGGGCCAGCCAGCCCTGTCACCCCGGCTTAGACCGGGGTGACAGGTTTGTCATCTACTTCGCGGCGCTCTTCGCCATGAGCTTGATGCCGATATAGCGCGGCGGAAGCGCCCCGCGCTGGACCAGCATCAGCACCGTGTCGCGGTTGGCCTTGCGCGCCGCGTCGACGGCTTCGGCGGCTTCGGCCGGGGTCGTCGTCGGGCGTTGGTTGATCTGCAGGATGATGTCACCGCGTTGCAGGCCGTTGCTCGCCGCGTCGCTCGCCGGGTTGATGCCGGCGATGACGACACCCTTCACCGTTTCGGGGATCTTCAGCTGCTGGCGCAACTGTGCGGTCAGCGGCTGCAGGGTGATGCCGAGGCTGGCGCGCGCCGATTCGGCACCGGGCGTGGTCTTGCCGTCGGTGCTGGCATCGGCATCCGGCGTGATACCGGCGCGCGCCTGGACGACCGATTCGGCCGGGCGCTGGGCAATGGTGGCGTTGACGGTTCGGCGGGTGCCGTCGCGGACCAGCTCGATCGGCACGGTGGCACCGATCGGCGTGTTGGCGACGACATAGGACAGGGTGTTGTCAAAGGTGACGTCGCTGTTGTTGATCTTGACGATCACATCGCCCTGGCGAATGCCGGCGCGCGCGGCGGGGCCCGAGGCCTCGACCGAAGCGACGATCTCGCCCTTGTCCTTGGGCAGGCCGAGGCCGGCGGCGATATCGGTCGACAGCGGCTGGATGGCAACGCCGAGGTAACCGCGCTTGACCGTGCCGGTGGCGCGCAACTGGTCGACGACCGGCTTGGCAAGCTCCGCCGGGATCGAGAAGCCGAGGCCGACGTTGCCGCCGGTCGGCGAGAAGATCGCGGTGTTGATGCCGATGACATTGCCGTCGAGATCGAACAACGGGCCGCCCGAATTGCCCTGGTTGATCGACGCATCGGTCTGGATATAGCGGTCGTACTGGCCCGACCCGATGTTGCGGTGCAAGGCGGAAACGATGCCGGCAGTGACGGTGCCGCCCAGGCCGAACGGGTTGCCGATGGCAATCGCCCAGTCGCCGACGCGCGCTGCTTGGCTGTTGCCGAACTTCACATACGGCAGATTGGTCGCTTCGATCTTCAGCAGCGCCAGATCGGTCAGCGGATCGCGGCCGACGATGCGCGCCTTGTATTCGCGGCGGTCGGACATGGTCACGGTGATCGAATCGACCGGCGTGTCCTTGCCCGCTTCGGCCGAAATGACGTGGTTGTTGGTGACGACATAGCCATCGGGCGAGATGATGAAGCCCGAACCCAGCGACGTCGCCTCGCGGGTGACGGGTTCGCCCTGCTCGCCCTGCTGTTCCTGGAAGCGACGGAACAGATCCTCGAGCGGCGAGCCCGGCGGCAGGCCGCGCATCTTGCCGACCTCGACCTTTTGCGTTGTCGACACGTTGACGACGGCCGGCGTCAGCCTGGCGGTGAGATCGGCAAAGCTGCGCGGCGCGCCGCCCGGCGGGGCGATCGGCACGGCCGGCGGCACGGCGTTCTGCGGCGGCGGCACACTGGCGGCGGGCGGATTGGCGGTTTGGGCACCGACCGGCATCAGGATGGCGGCGGCGCCCCCCAGGACGAGGGCGGCGGGAATCAGGCTGCGGGCAATACGCACGGGATGGCGAACCTTTCGGGATTCGAGAAGCAGTCCATGATGTGCGGCCTTGGCTTGCGACAGACAAGGGGCAGGCCGGTCGAAATGGCGGGCAGCGACATCATCGCCCCCTTGCCGCGCGCGAGACTAACCGGCGATGAACGGAAGCCCTGGCGCGACGAAGCGTTGACCTGATCTCACCGATTGCTGCGCCTGCCTTCGAATTCACGCAGGAATTCGTTGTTCGGTGACATCACGATCGTCGAGCTGTTGTCGCTGAACGTCGTCCGATACGCCTGCATGGCGCGGTAAAAGGCATAGAAATCCGGGTCCTTGCCAAAACTGCTGGCATAGGTGTTGGCGGCTTCGGCATCTGCGGCGGCGCTGACCAGCTGCGCCTGCTTCTGGCCCTGGGCGCGAATGGTCGCAGCCTCCTGCTGGCGCGCCGAACGCATGCGCTGATAGGCCGAATCGAGCGTTGCTCCCGTCGGCAGATCGGCACGCTTGATGCGCACATCGACGATTTCGGCGCCATATTGCCGCGCCTGGCGATTCACCGTCTGCTGGATTTCCTCCATCAGCGTACCGCGTTCCGGGCTCAGCAGCGCCGCGAACGGCTGCTTGCCGAGCTCGTTCCTCAGCTTGGACGCGAGAATCCGCTTGAGCGCATCATTGGCATTGGTTTCCGAACCCACCGTCTGCACCATGCGCAGCGGATCGGTGATGCGAAAACGGGCAAAGGCATCGACGACCAGCCGCAGCTGGTCGGTGGTCAGCACGGTCTGCGCCTCCATGTCGAGGTCGAGCACGCGCTTGTCGACGTAGATGACGTCCTCGATGAACGGCACCTTGGCAACCAGACCGGCGCCCGAGGTGCCGAACGGCGCCTTGGCGTCATAGGCGTTGACGATGCGTTCGGGCTTGCCGAGCCGCAGCACGATTGCCTGCTTGGTCTCGGGCACGGTGTAGAAACTTCCCATCGCGACGACGATGAAAACAAAGGCGATGGTCGCCCAGAGGATCGGATTGCGGGTCAGGGTCATCACGGCGCCTTACTGGGCTGGCGGCTGGGCGGTGACCGCGGTCACCGGATCGGCGGCGCGGGCGCGTTTCTGGATTTCGGGCAGCGGCAAATAGGTCTGCACATTGCCGGGCTCGATGACCGTCTTGTCGACCTTGGACAGCACTGTCTCCATCGTCTCGAGATACAGGCGCTTGCGCGTCACCTCGGGCGCCAGCTTGTACTGGGCATAAAGCGCATCGAACTGCGCCGCCTCGCCCTGGGCACGGTTGAGGACCTGCTGGGCATAGGCGCGGCTCTTGTTGAGATAGGCCTGCGAATCCTGCTGTGCAGCGGTCACGTCCTTGAAGGCGTCATCGACCGCGGCGGGGGGATCGGCCTGCTTGATGTCGACGCCGCGGACTTCGATGCCCGAACGATAGCTGTCGAGGATTTCCTGCATGCGCTCGCGCACCTGCTCGGCGATCTGCGCCCGCTGCGGTCCGATAGCGTCGGTCAACGAGGCCTTGGAAATTTCGGCGCGCATCGCCGATTCGCCGACTTCGCGGACGGTCTGCTCGGGCTCGGCGAGCTCGAACTGGAATAGCTCGGGATTGCGGATCTTCCAGCGCACCGCATAGGCGAGGTTGATGAGGTTCTGGTCGCCGGTCAGCATCAGATTTTCATTGGCACCGTCGCCGGCGCCGATATCGACCGAATTGATCTGTTCGACCTTGCGCATGATGACGCTGTCGATCGGCCATGGCAGCTTGAAATGCAGCCCGGGTTCGGTGCTGCCGGCATAGGCGCCAAAACGCAGCACGACGCCGCGATCCTGCGCCTCGACCTTGTAAAAACTGCTCAGCGCGATCCACAGCGCCAATATGCCGCCGACGATCCACATCCAGCTGTTGCCGGCGAGCGGATCGAAGCCACCGCCGCCGCCGCGGCCATTGCCGGCACCGGGGAATGACTGGCGCAGCTTTTCCTGCCCGCGCCGGATGATGTCGTCGAAATCGCGATTGCCGCCGGGGCGCGGGCCGTTCGGTCGGCGCGGCGGGCCTTCGCCCCAGGGGTTGCGCGGCGGCGGGCCGTCGCCGCCATCGCCCGAGCCACCGCCGCCAGGACTTTCGCCCCACGGCCCGCGATCCGGGGGTCCCTTGCCTTGCGATCCGCCGTCATTGTTGTTTTGCCAGGGCATCCGGTTTCCAGGTCTCGTCTTCGCAGTGTCGAGGCTTATATACGGTCCCCATTCAGGGATTGCGAGGGCGCGACGTTGTCGCTGTTGCTGGCGCAGGCAAAGGACCGATTTTCATGGCGCTGAAAGACGATGTGACCGCCGCGCTGGCAGCGGTGGCCGACCCGGCGGGCCGCAGCGTGCTGGCCAGCGGCCGCGCCGCCGGGATTGTCGTCAAGGAAGACGGCAGCGTCGGGCTGGTGCTGGCGGTCGACGGGCTGGACCGGGTTGCCGCCGAACGCCTGCAGGCTGCGGTGGAAGTCGCGGTCAACCGTGTCGCCGGCGTCAACCAGGCGCGGATCATCATGACCGCCGATCGCGGCAGCGCACCCGGTGCTGGTGCGGTGCCGGCCGCCACGACCGTTGCCGGCATCCGCAAGCTGATCGCCGTCGCCAGCGGCAAGGGCGGGGTCGGCAAATCGACCGTGGCAGTCAACCTTGCGGTCGCGCTGGCGCGGCAGGGCTATGCCGTCGGGCTGCTCGACGCCGATATCTATGGGCCATCGGTGCCGACACTGCTCGGCATCACCGGCCGTGCCGGGCTGGAGGACAACCGGCTGCAGCCGGGCGTTGCGCATGGCATCAAGGCGCTGTCGATGGGCATGATGATGGACCCGAAAAAGGCGGTGATCTGGCGCGGCCCGATGGCGAGCTCGGCATTGGTGCAGATGGTCGAACAGGCCGATTGGGGCGTGCTCGACGTGCTGGTCATCGACATGCCGCCCGGCACCGGTGATATCCAGCTGACGCTTGCGCAAAAGCTGAAGCCCGATGGCGCGGTGATCGTGTCGACCCCGCAGGACTTGGCGCTGATCGACGCGCGCCGCGCGGTGGCGATGTTCGGCGAGGTCGATGTGCGGGTGCTCGGGATCATCGAGAACATGAGCGGCTATCGCTGCCCGCACTGCGGCGAGGCCAGCGACCCGTTCGGCCATGGCGGTGCCGAGGACGAAGCCGCGGCTATGGGCGTGCCGTTCCTCGGCCGGGTGCCGCTCGACATCGCGTTGCGCCTGGCGTCGGATGCCGGGCGGCCCGGCGAGGGCGAGCAGGCGGCGGTGTTCGATGCGATCGCGCGCGGGGTGGCGGTGACCGTGGGGTTGTGAGGCGGCGCCTTTCCGGCTGCGATGCGTTATGGTCGCCCGAGGGAGAACTGCCATGCCGCTTACGTCCGACGACGACATCCGCGACCTGCTCGCCAGCGCCCGCACCATCGCCATGGTCGGTGCTTCAGATCGCCCCAATCGTGCCAGCCATGGCGTGATGGCGGCACTGCAGGAGCACGGTTATCGCGTGCTGCCGGTCAATCCGCAGATCACCGGCGAACATGTGCTCGGCGAATATGTGTGGGAAAGTCTCGATCAGCTCGGCATGCCGATCGACATCGTCGACATCTTCCGGCGGTCGGACGCTGTCGGCCCGATCGTCGATGAAGCGATCAAGGTCGGTGCGAACGCCATCTGGATGCAGCTGGGCGTCATCAACGCGGAAGCCGCCGCCAGGGCCGAGGCGGCCGGCCTCAAGGTCGTCATGGACCGTTGCCCCAAGATCGAGATCAGGCGGCTGGGGATCGCCCCCGTCGCGCCGCCGCAAGCGACCTGAGTGCATGGTCGAGCCGGTCGCGCACCACCCCGTGCAGCGCCGGCGTGGCAGCCGCAATACCGTGGAAGACCGGATCCGGCTTGTTAAAGGCCAGCGGCGCCCCGGCGCGATCCGAGATAATGCCGCCGGCTTCGGCGAGGATAAGCGCCGAGGCGGCGACATCCCATTCGGCGATGGTGCGGCCTTCGACCCAGGCATCGGCCTCGTCGGCGGCAAGCTTGGCCATGCGCAGCGCTAGGCTGTTGGGCTTTTCCACCGCGGCGCCGGGCCAGGGGGAGGGCCAGAATCCCGCCGCCATGTTGGGCGCATCGATCGGCAGCCGGGCATCGGCAAAACTTGCGGCTCCGTTGACCCGCAGGCGCTTGCCATTGCGCTGCGACCCGCGGCCGCGCAGCGCGGCGAACAACTGCCCTCGGGCCGGCGCAGCAAGCGCCGCGACGGTGACCTCGCCATCCTCGACCAGCGCGACCGACACCGCCCAGCCGGTGCGCCCGCGGATGAAATCGCGGGTGCCGTCGATCGGATCGACGACCCAGACCCGGCGCTTGCTCAGCCGGTCGGCGGTATCGGCGGTTTCTTCCGACAGCCAGCCGTCATCGGGGCGGGCGTTGAGCAGACGTTCCCTCAGATAGGCATCGCATTCGAGATCGGCGATACCGACCGGATTGCCCGGCGCCTTGTCCCACCATTCCGACTTGGCGTGGAAATGACGGAGCGCCAATTCGCCAGCGGCATGGGCAGCGCGGACCGCGACAGCGAGATCGCTCTGGCGGCGCGGCCCGGGCGCCAGCCGCTCAGGCACCCGCGACTGTCATCCCGTCGATCCGCAAGGTCGGCACATTGCTGGCATGGCGGAACACCAGGTCGTTGGCGGGCACCAGCGCCTTGAACATGTCCTTCAAATTGCCGGCGATGGTGACCTCGGCGACCGGCACGGTAATCTCGCCATCTTCGATCAAAAAGCCGCTGGCGCCGCGGCTGTAATCGCCGGTCAGGCCGTTGACGCCCATGCCGATCAGTTCGGTGACATAGAAACCGCGCGTGATGCCGGCCATCAGCGCCTCGGCGCTGTCGCTTCCCGGCTCCAGATGCAGGTTGGTCGCGCCGGCGCCCGGCGGCCCCGAGGTGCCGCGCGCGGCATGGCCGGTCGGCTGCAGCCCCAACTGCCGGGCACTCGCCGAATCGAGCAGCCAGCCGGTCAGCACGCCCTTGTCGATCAAGGCCGATCGCGCCACCGCCAGGCCTTCGCCATCGAAGCTGCGCGACCGCAGCCCGCGCGGGCGGAGCGGATCGTCGATGATGGTGATGTGGCTGCCGAACACGGCGGTGCCAAGCGCATCCTTCAGGAAACTCGTGCCGCGGGTGATGGCGCTGCCGGTGATCGCGCCGACCAGATGCCCGATCAGCGACGCGCCGATGCGGCGATCGAAGATGATCGGCATGCCGCCGGTTTCGAGCTTGATCGGATTGAGCCGGCTGATGGCGCGTTGGCCGGCGCGGCGGCCGATCGTCGCGGGGTCCTCCAGATCGCCGAAATGCCGCGCCGAATGCCAGGCATAGTCGCGCTGCATGTCGCCGCCTTCGCCGGCGAGCACGCTCGCCGATGTGCCATAGCTCGTCGATTTCTTGCCACCGCGAAAGCCGGTCGAGGTGGCCAGCGCGGTCACGACACGGCCGGCCGAGGCGCCGCCGCCCTCGCTGTTGGTGATGCCGGGGATGGCGCGCGCCGCGTCCTCGGCAGCCATCGCGAGGTCGCGCAGCCGCTCGGCGCTGGGATCATGGCCGTCGTCGATGTCGAGATCGGCAAGGGCACCCTGCAACAGCCGGTCGGCGGGGGCGAGGCCGGCCCAGGGGTCTTCGGGGGCCAGCCGCGCCATGGCGACGGCGCGCTCGGCGGCGGTGGCGAGCGCCTGCGGGGTCAGGTCAGACGACGACACGCTCGCCGACCGTTGGCCGACGAAGACGCGGATGCCGACCTCCTCGCCCTCGCTGCGGCCGATATCCTCCAGTTTGCCGAGCCGCACGTTGACCGACGTCGAGCCATCGCCGACGTACATGGCGTCGGCGGCATCGGCGCCGGCGGTTTTTGCGGCGGCGAGCGCGGCGTCGAGACGATCGAGAGCTTGCGGGACTGTGAGCATTTCCCAGACTTAGGCACTCCACTCGTCGCTGTCATCCCGATGGCGGCGCGTTTCTGTCGGATTTGTGCAATCTGCCGGGCGCGGTGATTCGTATAGGCAGGTGTGACCGGCGCGGGCCGGATGCCAATCTGGCGCCGGCCCGCAGCCTTGTCTGCAGCATTCTCCCCCGCTTGCCGTGGTCAGTCACACCAGATTGGGGGTCGCCGCCGTCTTGAGCACGCCGGACGCCAGCATCGGTGCCAGAAACAGCCCCATCAGCAGCGTGTTCGACACCGCATTCAGCGTGAAGCCGTTGGCGCAGGAAATTGCGCTGTCGATGACGTACCAGGCGAGCAGCGACCAGGTCAGCATCTGCCAGACCGGCCCGCCGCGCGGCCCCAGCGCATCGGCAGCGCGCGCGCCGGCGGCGACGAGAATCGCGAGGCCGATAGTCAACGCGCCCATCAACCCGACCGCAAAGCGGAGCGGTTCATCGAAGGTCATCGCGCCGCCGCTGTACATCAACCCGACGAGCAATTGCGTCGGGCCGAGCGTTGCCGGAAAGCCGGCGCCGGCTAGCACCAGGCCCAGCAAGCCGACGCCCCAGCACCAGACCGTCAGCCATGTCCGCCAGAAGGACGTCATCATGTCGCTCTCCCTGTGAGGAAACAGCGATAGCAGAATAATGTAGCGACTGCTACATGAATTAGCGAGCGAGCCCGGCGACGGCGCAGGCGGCGAACACCAGCAGCCCGGCGCTGCGGTTCGACCGGAACAGCGCCAGCGCAGTGGCGGGCGCGGTATCGGCCAGCCGCCAGACCTGCCAGCCGAAATGTCCGGCAAGCGGCACCAGCGCCAGCAACACCAGCGGATCGGGGCGCACCAGCCACAGCGCTCCGGCCCAGAGCGCGATCGCCAACGCGTAGAAGGCAGCGACGCCGCCGCGGGCGCGCGAGCCCAGCGCCCGCGCCGACGACTTGATGCCGGCCATTGCATCGTCCTCGATGTCCTGCAGCGCGTAGATGGTGTCGTAGCCGAGCGTCCACGCCACCCCGCCGGCATAGAGCAGCGCCATTGCCGGCGCCGGATCGGTGATCGCTGCAAAGCCGACCAGCGCCCCCCAGTTGAAGGTCAGCCCCAGCCACGCCTGCGGCCACCAGGTGATGCGCTTCATGAACGGATAGGCGGCGACGAGGCTGAGGCTGGCAATGGCGACAAGCTGCGCCAGCGGCCGCAATTGCAGGACAACGACCAGCCCGAGCAGCGACAGCGCGACGGCAAGGGCCAGCGCCTTTTTCACCGAAATCACGCCGCTCGCCACGGGTCGCGCGCGGGTGCGCGCTACCTGGGCATCGAGATCGCGGTCGATGATATCGTTCCACACGCAACCGGCGGCGCGCATCGTCAGGCTTCCGATCGCGAACCAGACGACCAGCGCCCAGTCGGCGACCAGCCCATCGGCAAGCGCCACGCCCCAGGCGCAGGGCCAGAAGAGCAGCCACGATCCCGCCGGGCGGTCGAGCCGCGCCAGCCGGGCATAGGGCTGCGCCGCCGCGGGAAGCCGGTCGATCCAGCTTGGCTCGGCATCCGGGGTCGCGCCGTGTTCCGGCGGGCAAGGCAACGTGCTAGCCACGGCGCTATGAGCGAAACACCCGACACTTTGTCAACGACGCCGCGGCTTTATGTCGACCTGCTGCTGGCGCCGGATGCCATGCTGACGCTGCCGGTGCCGCAATCGCATTATCTCGCGCAGGTGATGCGGCGCCAGCCCGGCGAC
>JANOCM010000320.1:0-2815 GCA_031412175.1 Alphaproteobacteria bacterium | reverse complement strand
TCAGCCTGCAACCACCCCTGCGAGGAACGCCTCGACGTCCGCCAGCGGCACATCGCGCGCCACGAAAGCCTGGCCGATGCCGCGCGCCAGGATGAACGGCAGCGTGCCGGCCTTCATCTTCTTGTCCTGCCGCATATGGTGGACGAGCGTGTGGGCGGGCGCGGCCAGCCCGAGCGCCTGCGGCGACAGCGTGAACCCGCAGGCGAGCAGGTGCGTGCGCACCCGCTCCGCATCCTCGGCGGGGCACAGGCCGCGCTGCGCCGACAGGTCAAACGCCAGCGCCATCCCGAGCGCCACGCCCTCGCCGTGGAGCAGCCGGTCCGAAAAGCCGGCTTCCGCCTCGAAGGCATGGCCGAAGGTGTGGCCGAGATTGAGCAGCGCGCGGATGTCGCCGGTCTCGCGCTCGTCGGCGGCGACCACTGTTGCCTTGGCGCGGCACGATACCGCAATCGCCTCGGCTTGGGCGGCGGCGTCGCCTGACAGCAGCGCGGCGGCGTTGGCTTCGCACCAGGCAAAGAATTCCGGGTCGCGGATCAGGCCGTATTTGACGACTTCGGCATAGCCGGCGCGCAATTCGCGCAGCGGCAGCGTCGACAGCACTTGCGGGTCGATGATGACCAGCGCCGGCTGGTGGAAGGCGCCGACGAGGTTCTTGCCCGCCGCGGCATTGATCGCGGTCTTGCCGCCGACCGACGAATCGACCTGAGCCAGCAGTGTCGTTGGCACCTGCACGAACTTGCAGCCGCGGCGCAGGATGCTGGCGGCAAAACCGGTCAGGTCGCCGATGACGCCGCCGCCCAGCGCCACCACCGCGTCGCCGCGCTCGACGCCCAATTGCAGCAGCCGTTCGGTAACATGCGCGAGCGTTGTCCAGTCCTTGGTCGCCTCGCCGGGTGGCAGCACGATCTCGTCAACGGCGATGCCGGCGGCGGCAAGGCTGGCGGTGAACGCCGGCAGGTGCAGCGCCGCGACATGCGCGTCGGTGACCAGCGCCAGCCGCCCACGCGGCGCCAGCGGGCCGAGCAGCGGCGCCGCGTTGGCAAGCAGCCCCGGCGCGATGTGGATCGGGTAGGCGCGCTCGCCCAGTGGCACTTCGACGATCATTCGGGTGTTCCGGCGTTGGCCGCGGCGAGCGCGCGGACGATGGTTTCGACGGTTTCGCCGTGCGGGCTGGCCTTGCTCGGCACGCGGATATGCGCGGCGGCATAGACCGGATTGCGCACCGCGGCGAGCCCGCGCAGCACCTCGCCGGGGTCGCGGCCCTTGAGCAGCGGCCGCGTGTTGCGGCGGCGGACGCGCTCGACCAGGGTCGCCACATCGGCATCGAGCCAGATCACCACCGCACGGTCGAGCAGCAGCGCGCGGGTATCATCCTGGATGAAGGCGCCGCCGCCGGTGGCGATGACCTTCGGTGCGCCATCGCACAGCCTGGCTATGACACGGCGTTCGCCATCGCGGAAATGCGCCTCGCCGAAACGTTCGAAAATCTCGGTGACGGTCAGCCCGCTGGCGGTTTCGATCTCGGCATCGGCATCGACGAAGGGCAGGCCCAATCGCACCGCCAGCCGCCGGCCGATCGTGGTCTTGCCGGCGCCCATCAGCCCGACAAGCGCCACCGGCCGCGCTGCCGCGGCGCGCAGGTCGGGTTCATCACCGGGGATTTTGCCGTCGCACTCCATGTCGCCCCCCGCTATACACGGCGCGCGCCCCTGCGACAGCCGGGTCAGATGCTATGGAAGTACAAGGCTGGATGTTGCGAATGCGGGCGGGGATGGCGGCGATCAATGGCTAAGCGGTCCCGCATCTGGTGGCTGGCGGCCGGCGGCGGCGCGGCGCTGCTGATCGCGCTACCGGTCATCGGGCAGCAAAGTGCCACCCAGCCGCAGGTGCCGCCATCGGAAAGCGATGCGCCGGCGCCGAAATCGCTGCTGCCCGACAGTTTCGACGGCCCGGCACCGGCGGCGGCCCCGCCCCCCGAGCTGCTGTCCGGCGAGGCGACGGAAATCACCGAGACCGCAGGGTTGCCGCCACTGCTGGCGCCGCTGCCGACCACGACCGAGCAGGTCGATCCCTTCGCCCTCGCCGTGCCGACCGGGCGCGACATCACCGTCTTCGGCCCGCTCACGCCCGCCGGCGGCGGCTATGGTCTTGCCACCTTCACCGGCTCGCGCGGGGCGTTCCTCGCCAGCCTCGCCAATCGCATGCTGGCGCCGACGGCATCGCGCTGGGCGGCGATCACGCTGCGTCGCGCGCTGCTCAGCGAAAGCGCGGCGCCCTGGGGCATCGTGCCCGGCGACTGGGTGGCGGTGCGCGCCTCGCTGCTGATGCGCATGGGCGAGATCGACGGCGCCAAGCTGCTCACCGACAGGGTGCCGGTCGACCGCTACAGCCCCAATCTCTACCGCGTCGCGGCGCAGGTTTCGCTCGCCGCCGCCGACATCAATGGCCTGTGCCCGATCGCCGGCACCGGGCGGCTGCTGTCGAAGGATTCGATGTGGCAGCTCGCTGTCGGCATGTGCGCGGCGATGCAGGGCGACGACATCACGGCGGCGCGGGTGTTCGACACGCTGCGCGCCGAGGACAAGACCGTCGATCCCTTCGATGTGCGGCTGGGGGAGCGGGTTGCGACGATCGCCGGCGGCGCCGGTCGGGCGACCAACATCGACTGGAACGAGGCGCCGACGCTGACCCCCTATCGCTATGGTGTCGCCACCGCCGCGGGCGTTGCGGTGCCGGCCGACAAATTGCCGGCGCTGGGCCCGGCGCGGTTCGGCTGGCTGGTGCGCGCTGCCGGCGTGGCGCCGGAAATCCGGCT
>JANOCM010000319.1:0-6249 GCA_031412175.1 Alphaproteobacteria bacterium | reverse complement strand
TCGCCGTGGAGGAAGCCGGCGTCGAACAACTGCTTCATCACCATATAGACGCCACCGGCATCGTACATGTCCTTGGCGACATAGCGGCCACCCGGCTTCAGATCGGCGATGTACGGCGTCGTCTTGAAGATCTCGGCGACGTCGAACAGGTCGAATGCAATCCCGGCCTCGTTTGCCATCGCCGGCAGGTGCAGCGCGCCGTTGGTCGAACCGCCGGTTGCCGCAACGATGCGCGCTGCATTTTCAAAGGCCTGGCGCGTGCAGATGTCACGCGGCCTGATGTTGCGTTCGATGAGGGTCATGATCTGGCGGCCGGCGGCGATGGCGATATCGGCGCGGCTGGCATAGGGCGCCGGCGCCATGTTGCTGTTCGGCAGGCTGAGTCCGATCGCCTCCCCCACGCACGCCATCGTGTTGGCGGTGAATTGGCCGCCACAGGCGCCATGGCCGGGGCACGCGACCTTTTCGAGCGCCGTCAGCCGCGCGATCGGGCAGGTGCCGGCGGCAAAGCCCCCCACGGCTTCGAACACATCGACGACGGTGACGTCCTTGTCCTCGAAACTGCCGGGCAGGATTGATCCGCCATAGACGAAGATGCTCGGCACGTTGAGGCGCAGCATCGCCATCATTATGCCCGGCAAAGACTTGTCGCACCCGGCAAAACCGATCAGCGCGTCATAACAATGGCCTCGGACCGATAGTTCAACCGAATCGGCAATGACTTCGCGGCTGACCAGCGACGATTTCATGCCCTGGTGGCCCATCGCGATGCCATCGGTGACCGTGATGGTGTTGAACCGCCGCGGCATGCCGCCGGCATCGTTGACACCCTGGCGGCAGACATCGGCCTGGGCGTCGAGCGTGGTGTTGCACGGCGCCGAATCATTGCCCGCCGAGGCAATGCCGACGAACGGCCGCGCAATCTCTTCCTCTGTCAGCCCCATTGCGTAATAATAGCTGCGATGCGGTGCCCGCTCGGGCCCGACCGAGACGTGGCGGCTGGGCAGGCGCGATTTGTCGAAACGCGGCGAACTGGGGCTGGACATGACGACTCCGACAGGCTTTGCGCGCTTGGTTGCGCGCAACGTGGTTGCGGGTCAAGCCCGTTTATTGGTATTATCTTGCGCGATTGGATGAATCTATGGGTGTCACCGGTTTCGGCGGACTGTTCTTCCGGGCGCGGGACCCCGATGCGCTCAACGCCTGGTATCGCGAGCATCTCGGCGTCGGTGCCGGCTGCAACTCGACCGGAGCGGGCGACCCCAGCGAGTGGTACTGGCTCGCCCAGGGCGGCCCGACGGTGTTTGCACCCTTCAAGGCGACGACCGACTATTTCGCCGCCGACAAGGCGTTCATGATCAACCTGCGTGTCGATGACCTTGATGCCCTGCTCGCCGGCCTGCGCGCTGCCGGTATTGCCGCCGAAACCCGCGCCGAATGGGACGATCCGTCGACCGGCCGCTTCGCGCGCATCCACGATCCCGAAGGCAATGCCATCGAGCTGTGGGAGCCGCCGGCCTAGTCGCGCAACGTCCGCAGCACATGGTGGACGGTATCGGCGACCACCCCTGCCCAATGCGCCACGCCGGCCGCATCGCGCAGGCCGTCGTTGCGGATCTCCACGCCCAGATAGGGCAGCCCGGCGGCTTCGGCATGACGGTTCATCGTGTAGTTGAGGTCGCGCCCCGAATAGGGCTGGTTGTCGCCGACGTGCAGTCCGCGCGCGGCCAGCGCCGCGATGCCGGCCCGCGCAGCGCGATCGTCGCGATTGTAGAGCACACCGACCGGCCACGGCCGCGCAATCTCGGGCGCCATCGCCAGCTGCGGCGTGAAGCTGTGGATGCTGACCAGCAGTTCCGGTCGGCGGCGTGCGATTTCGGCAGCGATCTTGGCGTGATAGGGCACGTGGATGGCGGCGATGCGCAGGTCGCGCTCGGCCGCCCCCGCCGTAACATTGCCGGTGATGACATGGCCGTCGCTGGCGATCGGCACCAGCCCGGCAACCCCGGGATCACGGTTCAGATCGATGACGAGGCGCGACACGCTGGCGATGATCGCCGGCGCCGACAGGTCGCGTGCCAGCGCCTCGGTGAGTGCCGCAGTGCCGATATCGACGGCGATATGATCGTCGAGCAGCGCCGGATCGATACCGAGATCGACCCCCGGCGGCGCGAAATTCGACGCATGATCGGCGATCAGCAGCAGCGGCGCCGATCCGTCGATCAGCCGCGCCGCCGTCACGGGCCGAACACCGGCTTGCGCTTGGCGAGGAACGCCGCAACGCCTTCGTCAAAATCGGCACCGGTAAAGGCAGCGTCGAACCCGGCTGCCGAGGTGGCGTCGTCGTCGTGCGCGCCTTCGATGATGCGCTGGATGATCGCCTTGCTGGCGCGCTGGCTGGCCGATGACACGACCGCAAGGCCGGCGGCGAATTCTGCCACCGCGTCTTCGAGATCGTCGGCAAGCTGTTGCACAAGCCCGATGCGCTGGGCCTCGGTGGCATCGATCAGCATCGCCGAGAACAGCAGCCGCTTGGCCTGCGCCGGGCCGACGAGATCGACGAGCAGCCGCGTGTCGTGGAGCGGATAGACAAGGCCCAGCTTGGCCGGCGTGATGCCGAAGCGGGCCCGCGGCGAGGCAATGCGCACGTCGCACGCCAGTGTGATGCCGCAGCCGCCGCCGATGGCATCGCCGTCGATCATCGCGATGGTCGGCTTCGGCGCGCGCGCCAGCGTCACCTGGGTGGCGCGAATGGCGGCCTGGTTGCGCGCCCGCCAATCGGCGTCGCCTGAAGCCGTGGCGAATTCACCGATATCGGCGCCGGCGCAGAACGGCCCGGGCTGCGCCGACGCGACGATCAGCACACGGATCGCCGGGTCGGCCATCGCTTCGTCGACCAGCCGTGGAAAGGCCTCCCACATCGCCTGGTCCATCGCGTTGCGCTTGGCAGGGCGATCGATCAGCAGCCGGGCGATGCCGGCGGAACGGGTGAGATGCAGATGGGGATTGGCCATCCGCCGTGCATAGACGGCGTGGCCTTCAAGAAAAAGGGGCCGGCGGGGGGATCGCCGGCCCCTCAGGGCATCCTGGGGTCAGGATTTCGAGGAATGTCGCAGACGCGCCTTACTGGGCGGTCGGCGCCGTGCTCAGCGCGGCGAGGTCGGTGCCCAGCGCCTTGGCGGCGGCGGCGAACTTCTTGCCGGCTTCGTTGCGGCCACCGGCTTCACACAGCTTTTCGCCGGTGTTGACGAGGCTCAGCGCCTTGCGGGCCTGGTCGGGCTGCGCGGTGGCGGCGATGCTGCGGATCTGCGCCGGGGCGGTGTTGCAGGCGTTTTCAGCGGCAGCAGCCGGGGCAGCGGCAAAGCCGATGAAGGCAGCGCTGATGGCGAAAGCGACGGGGACGATGAGGAAACGGTTGGTCATGGTCTTTCTCCTGCTTGCTTCATTCTGGGGCGGGGCTGCCCGGGTTGCTCGTTCGGTTGAGCCTTACTCAAATCAACTGAGTGAAGCTTTAAGTGACACTCAAAATCGGGTCAAGCGGAATTTGAGTGCCAATCAAAAACTTTTCGCTTTTTGCAGTGCAACACGAGTTTTGTGAAGGCAAAGGTGGCGCGGGTCAAGCCAATTTGCTGCGGTGCACAATGAGATGGCGCTGCGACTCGGGCAAAATTCAAGCGCGACTCGGGAATGTTTCGAGTCCGACTCGACTCAGCGCAAGCGAGTCGCCTGGACCCAACAGCCCTGCGCGGCGAGCACCGTGGCGGCATCCGCGCACGCCGCAGCGCTGTCGTAAAGTGCGAGGCAGGTCGCGCCCGACCCGCTCATGCGCACCAGGTCTGTCCCCGCGGTCGCAGCAAGCGCCGCCAGCACATCGCCGATCACCGGTGCAATCGCGATCGCGGCCGCCGTCATGTCGTTGCGCAGCGTGGCCAGCGGCGCGCCGGGCGCAATTCCGCCATGATCGCACCGGTCCCAGCCTGCGAACACCGGGCCTGTCGGCACCGCCACCCGCGGGTTGACCAGCAGCACATGTGTCCCGGCGAGGTCGACCGGCCACGGCGCCAGCACTTCGCCCCGGCCCGTACCCAGCCGCGTCACCGGGTCGATGCACGCCGGCACATCGGACCCCAGCGGACCGGCGATGGCGCGTAGCCGGTCAGCGTTCAAGTCGAGCCCCCAGAAGCGGTTAAGCAGCCGCAACGCCGCCGCCGCATCGGCCGAGCCGCCGCCAAGCCCCGCAGCGACCGGAATGCGTTTGTCCAGCGTCAGCGCAGCCCCAGTGGTCACGCCACCCGCCGCCGCCAGCGCGCGGGCGGCGCGCAGCACCAGATTGTCGGGCCCCTGCCCCGCCGGCCCGGCAAATTCGCCGGTTACGGACAGCGACAGTTCATTTGCCGGCGCCACTGCCAGCGGGTCACCGAATTCTGTGAAGGCGAACACCGTTTCGAGGTCGTGGTAGCCGTCATCCCGCCGCCGCCGCAGGTGCAGTGCCAGGTTGACCTTGGCGGGGGCGGTTTCGGTGAGGCGCATGGCCGGCAAACGGGCTATTTCGGCGTCGCCATCGCCAGCGCGGCCTCCAGCCCGACATCGAGCTTGGCGAGCAGCGCCTTCTTTTGCTTGTCGTCAGGGCCGAGGTCGAGCGCGGCACGCCAGCGGAACTTGGCATCGATGCGTCGGCCGACCTGCCAATAGGCATCGCCCAGATGCTCGGTCACCGTCGGGTCGGTCGGTTCCAGCGCCATTGCCTTTTCCAGCGTGACCACCGCATCGGCATAATGGCCCTGGCGATACTGGCTCCACCCCAGCGAATCGATGATGCCGCCATCGCCGGGCCGCAGCTTGGCGGCACGCTCGATCATCGTCACGGCTTCGCTGCCACCGAGGCCGCGATCGAGCATCGAATAGCCGAGATAGTTGAGCACGATCGGCTCGTCGGGCGAGCGGCGCAGCGCCTCGCGCAGGTCGGCCTCTGCCGCCGGCCAATCGCCACCGCGCTCCGCCATGCTGCCGCGCAGGAAATACAGCCCCCAGGCCGCGTCGGCGCCGGCCAACTTGATCGCGGCGCCATAGGCCGCTGCCGCGTCGCCAAAGCGATCGGCGCGGCGATGCCAGTCCCCCAATCGCGTCCAGTCATCGCTGCCGGCGTCTGCCGCATTGGCCGCCGTTTTCAGCAACGCGCCGGCATCATCGGCCTTGCCCATCGCCTCCAACACCTCGGCGCGTCGCGCCTGCGCCGCCATCGCCAGCGGATCATTCGCCGGAATCATCGCATAAGCGACCAGCGCCGGGCCGCGCTGCGCCGATCGCGCCAGCACGTCGCCGCAGATCAGCCAGGTCGCCGGCAGATCGGGCGCCAGAAAGGTACCGACGCGGGCAAACAGCAGCGCCAGCGGCACCGGCTTGTCGCGCGACAGGTCGGTCGCCAGCCGCGACGCCATCCAGCCGATGCCGCGGCGGGCGTCGGGCGCCAGCGCACCGATACGCTTGCCACTTTCCAGCCGCGCCCGCGCGGCGCCGAGCAGATTGTCATTGCCTTCGAGCAGTTTCAGCGCCGCGGCCTTGTCGCCGCCCTGCGCCAGCGCATCGGCCTCGCCCTGGCGCAGGAAGCTGATGCCGGCGCCGGTGCCGACACGAAGTTCGGCATAGGCGGCCACCGCCTCCGGCCATTTGCCCATACCGGCGAGCATATGGGCGCGCTGTTCGGCGATGTACGACCGCGCAAAGCCGCTGAACGCCGCCGGGTCGAGCCGCGCCAGCGCCGCGTCGCGCTTGCCGCGACCGAACAAGGTCCACGCCTCCACAATGGGCCCGACCACAACGCCATAGCCGGCGCTGGCGATACCGGCGCGCGCCAAATCGACGCCCGCCCAATCCTTGCGCAGCACCGCATCGGACAGTTGCACAAGCGCCACATCGGAATCGCCCTGGCCGGCGAGTTTCAACTGGCGCGCGAGTTCGATCGCAAGCGCCTGGTCACCCGAGGCGACGGCGAGGTCGAAGGTGCGGCGCGTGAGCTCGGGCTGGTTGGGGTCGCGGGTGCGCGCCGTTTCGAAATAACGGGTGGCCTTTTCCAGCGAGTCGTCGGCGGCGGCGTAGCGGCCGAGGACATAACCATGGAGCGCGGATTCGACCGATTCCGCCGTTTGCACGACCTGGCGGGCGGAAGCCGCGCTGGCCGTGGCGAGGAGCAGGATGGCGAGGGCGGTGCGCATGGCGGAACAGTGGCTTGATTGGGGGTGGGAGTCGAGG
>JANOCM010000318.1:0-1693 GCA_031412175.1 Alphaproteobacteria bacterium | reverse complement strand
GAACAGGTCGCTCTTGAAGCCGATTTCGTAATTGTTGCTGTATTCCGGCTGGTAGGTGTTGTTGCCGAGGATGTTGAGCCCGGTGTTGAAGCCGCCGGTCTTGGCGCCGCGGGCAAAGCTCGCATAGAGCAGCTTGCTGTCATCGATCTTGTAGTCGACGATCAGCCGCGGCGTGGCGAAGGTGAAGGTCTGGCTCGATGGCGGGCGCACCAGCGCCGGCCCGTTGATGCCGGCCGGGTTCTCGAAGGCCTGGCTGAACGTCTGCTTTTCATGTTCGTAACGCAATTCGCCGGTGATGGTCAGCGCCTCGGTGGCGTGCCAGCTGCCCGATCCGAACACCGCGATCGAGCTCGTGCCCAGCGCTGTGCGCGGATATTTGTAGCGGCTGGCGCCGAGCGTGTAATCGGTGATCGCCAGCGTGCCGGGCAGGGTGATGCCGCGATCGGTGCCGACGGTGTAATTGTCGTAATAGAACAGCCCGACCAGCCAATCGAACTTGCGCTTGCCCGACGAGGCGATGCGGAACTCCTGGCTCCAGTCGCGGAAATAGCCGTCGTTCGACGACAGTGCGAAATCGCTCTTGCCCTGTGGGATCGCCGGCGCGAACGGGAAGCCGAAGTTGGGGCAACCGCCGGTACGGTCGCAGACGGTATTGTCGCCATCGAAGGTATATTCGGCGTCGCGCCGGGCAAAGGCAGTCATCGAGGTGAATGTCGCGCCGTCGAAATCATATTCGAACGTGGCGCTGGCGCGGATCGCTTCCTCGCGATCGCCATAGCTGCCGCCGGGCAAGCCGGGCACCGATCGCGTGTTGACGGTTACCCCGTTGGTGGCGATGTCGGGCACCTGGCCGATATACAGCAGGTTGCGGCGCTGCGTCGCCGAACCGCCCGCCGGCGTGCCGATGGCACTGTTGTTGCGGATGACGCTCGATGGCGGCTGGCCATTGTCTTCCTTTGAATAGCTGACGCGGAAGGTCGCGGTAAGCGCTTCGGTCGGGGTCAGCTCGATGGTGCCGATGCCGCCGTAATTCTTGGCGAAATCGACCTTCCCGCCGTCGATGGCGCTGGTGTACCAGCCATCGAATTCGCGATAGAAACCGCCGACGCGGACCCGGATCTTGTCGGTCAACGGCGCGCTGACACTGCCGACGACCTTGTACAGGCCGTTTTCGCCGACCGTGCCCTCGATGTTGCCGGTCAGCGTCTCGGATGGGCGCTGCGTCACATAGTTGATGGCGCCGGCAAAGGTGTTGCGGCCATAGAGCGCCGATTGCGGGCCCTTCACGACCTCGATGCGCTGCAGATCATTGAGCTCGAGATCGACGCCGGCCTTGCCCGACAGATAGATGCCATCGAGGAAGACGCCGACATTGAGCTGGCCGAGCGTCTGGGCGGCGCCGCGGATGATAGGCAACTGGTTCTGCGCACCGAACAGCGGCGTGTAATTGAGGCCCGGCGTCAGCTTGGCGAGATCGGCGAGCCGCTCGATGCGCGCCGACTTGATGTCGGCGGCGTCGAAGGCGGTGATGGCCAGCGGCACGTCCTGCAGCTTTTCGGACCGCTTGCGCGCCGTCACGATGATCTCGCTGGTTTCGGATGTCGCTGCCGTTGCCGTCTGGGCAACTGCCGGGGCGGCGAACAGCGTCGGTATGGCGATCGTCGCCAGCAACAGGGATTTGGTCTTCAACATG
>JANOCM010000317.1:0-2964 GCA_031412175.1 Alphaproteobacteria bacterium | reverse complement strand
CGCGCCGGCATAGGCGCGTGGCCCGGCAAGATCGAGGATGGTTTCGAACACGCGTGACAGCATTTCGCCGCGGATGGCGCCGCTGCGATCGCGCCAGAATTCGGCGCGCATGTCGGGCTGGCGGGCGAACAGCCGGTCATAAACCAGCGGCGTGATATCGCCGGCGCGCTCCGCGGCCAGCGCCAGGCTCGCCTCGATCAGGTTGGTCGGTTCCATCGGCGCTCTCCCCGAGCCAACCATGCCCTGATTGCACGGCCATGGAAACCGCGGGCTTCCCCCCCTGTGCTGCACCCGCTAACAGCGAGCGCATGACTCTCATCGACAAGACTTTCGCGCCGGCCGATTTCGAACAGCGCTGGTACGCCCATTGGGAAACGACCGGCGCCTTCCGCCCCGATCGCCTCGATGCCAAGCCATTCACCATCATCATCCCGCCGCCGAACGTGACGGGGTCGCTGCACATCGGCCATGCGCTCGACAACACGCTGCAGGACGTGCTGATCCGGTGGCACCGGTTGCAAGGCCGTGATGCCCGCTGGGTGGTCGGCACCGATCACGCCGGCATCGCAACGCAGATGGTCGTCGAACGCCAGCTTGCCGAATCGACACAGGGGACGACGCGCCAGGCGATGGGGCGCGCGGCGTTCCTCGAAACCGTGTGGGACTGGAAGCGGACGAGCGGCGACACCATCACCCGCCAGCTGCGCCGCCTGGGAGCCAGCTGCGACTGGGCGCATGAACGGTTCACGATGGACGACGGCTTCAACAAGGCCGTCACCCGGGTGTTCGTGACCTTGTTCAACGAAGGCCTGCTGTATCGCGACAAGCGGCTGGTCAACTGGGACCCCAAGCTGAAGACGGCGATTTCGGACCTCGAGGTCGAATATCGCGAGATCGACGGCAATCTCTGGCATTTCCGCTATCCGCTCGAGGACGGTTCGGGCTTCATCGCCATCGCGACGACGCGACCCGAAACCATCCTTGGCGACGGCGCCGTGGCGGTGAACCCGGATGATCCCAAGATGGCGCACTATGTCGGCAAGCGTTGCCGGCTACCGCTGGTCGACCGGCTGATCCCGATCATCACCGACCCGTACGTCGAGGCCGATTTTGGATCGGGCGCGGTCAAGATCACCGCCGCGCATGATTTCAACGATTTCGAGGTCTACAAGCGCCATCCCGAAGCCAATATCCCGGTCATCAACCTGATGAACGCCGATGCGACGATGAGCGACGCCTGCCCGCCCGATTATCGCGGCCTGACGCGCGAAGCGGCGCGGCTGAAGGTCGTCGCCGATTTCGAAGCGCTCGGCCTGCTCGACAAGGTCGAGCCGCACCGCCACCAGGTGCCCTATGGCGACCGGTCGGGCGTGGTCATCGAGCCCTATCTGACCGACCAATGGTATGTGAACGCCGCCGAATTGGCCAAGCCGGCGCTGGCGGCGGTGCGATCGGGTGCGACGCAGTTCGTGCCCAAGACTTGGGAAAAGACCTATTTCAACTGGATGGAGAATATCCAGCCGTGGTGCGTGTCGCGGCAATTGTGGTGGGGGCACCAGATCCCGGCCTGGTATGGCCCCGACGGCAAATGCCATGTCGCCGAAAGCGAAGCGGAAGCGCAGGCCCAGGCCGGCGACGTGACGCTAACCCGCGACGAGGACGTCCTCGACACCTGGTTCTCGTCGGCGCTCTGGCCCTTCGCCACGCTCGGCTGGCCCGACGATACGGCCGACCTGGCGCGCCACTACCCCGGCGATGTGCTGGTCACCGGCTTCGACATCATCTTTTTCTGGGTGGCCCGCATGATGATGCAGGGGCTGCATTTCATGGACGAGGTGCCGCCGTTCAAGACCGTCTATTGCCATGGCCTCGTCCGCGACGCCAAGGGCGCCAAGATGTCGAAATCCAAGGGCAATACCGTCGACCCGCTCGTGCTTATCGACAAATATGGCGCCGACGCCCTGCGCTTCACGCTGACTGCGATGGAAAGCCAGGGCCGCGACATCAAGCTCGATGAGCGCCGCGTCGAAGGCTATCGCAACTTCGCCACCAAGCTGTGGAATGCCGCGCGCTTCTGCCAGTCGAACGGCATCGGTGCGTCGCAATCGATCGCGCCGCCGCCGGCTAGCGCCGCGGTCAACCGCTGGATCATCGGCGAGGTCGCTGCGACGGCGCGGGCGCTGGAAACGGCGATCGCGACCTTTCGCTTCGATGCCTATGCCGATGCCATTTACCAGTTTGCCTGGAACCGTTTTTGCGACTGGTATCTGGAGCTGAGCAAGCCGCTGCTGGCCGAGGGGTCGGACCCCGCGGTGGCTGCCGAAACCCGCGCCGTCACCGGCTGGGCGCTCGATCAGATTCTTGTCATGCTGCACCCGGTGATGCCGTTCCTGACCGAGGAACTGTGGCACAAGCTGGGAGCGCGGCCATATGATCTCGTGCTGGCAAAATGGGTCACCGCCGACCTGCCCGCCGATGCCGCCGCCAGCGCCGATATCGAATGGCTGATCGGTCTCGTCAGCGAAGTCCGCTCGGCGCGCACCGAATTGAACGTGCCGCCGGGCGCCAAGCTCGGCTACAGCGTCGAAGGCGCCAGCGCCGACGTGGCGGCGCGCCTGTCGGCCAACGCCGCCGCGATCGAACGGCTGGCGCGCATCGTGCCCGCCACAACGCCGGCAACCGGTGGCCGCCTGCAGTTGGTCCACGCCGAGGCGACCTATGCGCTGCCGCTTGAAGGCATCGTCGATCTCGCCGCCGAACGTGCCCGGCTCGACAAGGCGCGGGCCGCTGCGATGAAGGAGCGCGATGCGCTGGCCGGTCGCCTCAACTCGCCCGGCTTTGCCGAAAAGGCCAAGCCCGAGGCGGTCGAGAAAGCCCGCGAGGACCATGCCGCGCGCTCGGCCGAGGCCGAACGGCTGGGTGCGGCGCTGGCGCGGCTCGGCTGATGTCGTTCGTTGCTCAGCC
>JANOCM010000316.1:0-5197 GCA_031412175.1 Alphaproteobacteria bacterium | reverse complement strand
TCGCCGCCGACGCCGATCTCGCCCATGTCCCCAATATGCTGCTGCGCGGCCTGCGCCGGCTCGATCTTGAAGTGACCCGCGCATGAATTTCGATCTTTCCGAAGACCAGGCGCTGTTGAAGGCGGCGGTCGAACGCTTTGTCTCCGACAGCTATGGCGGCGATCTCGAGGCGCGGCGCGCGGCGCGGATCACCCCGGCGGGGTTTTCGGCGGCGCATTGGGCGCGCCTCGCCGAATCCGGCATCCTGGCGCTGCCCGTGTCGGCGGCGAACGGCGGGCTCGGCAGCGGCCGCGTCGAACTGGCGGCGTGCATGGAGGCGCTGGGGCGCGGGCTGGTGGCGGAACCGGTGCTCGACGCCGCGGTGATCCCCGCCACCCTGCTCGACCATGCCGGCGCGACCGCGCTGCTCGATCCACTGATGGCCGGCACGACGCTGGTGGCGCTGGCGCACGCCGAACGCGAGGCGCGCTACAATCTCGCGCACGTCGGCACCACGGCAAAGCCGCGCGGCGACACGGTCGTCATCGACGGCATCAAGTCGGCGGTGTTCGCCGGCGGCGCCGCTGATATGCTGATCGTCTCGGCGCGCACGGCCGGCGCTACCCGCGACCGCGCTGGCATCGGTTTCTGGCTGGTGGCTGCCGATGCGCCCGGCGTCGATCGCCGGACGTATCGCCTCGCCGATGGCTCGGTTGCGGCCGAGATCGCGCTGCGCGGGGTCGAGGTCGACGCCGCGGCGCAACTGCCCGGCGATCTGGACAGTCTGACGCCAATTGTCGCCACGGCGCGGCTGGCGGCAGCGGCCGAAATGCTCGGGCTGATGACGTTGCTGTTCGACACGACGCTTGCCTATGTGAAAACCCGCACCCAGTTCGGCCAATCGCTCGGCAGTTTCCAGGTCATCCAGCACCGGATGACCGACGCCTATGTGCTCGTCGAGCAGGCGCGGTCGCAGGTGGTGCGCGCTTCGCTGGCGCCGCCGGCGGAATTCGCCCGCGCCGCCGCCGGCGCCAAGGCCTTTGTTGCCGACGCGGCGCTGACCGTCGCGCACACCGCCGTCCAGATGCACGGCGGCATGGGCGTCACCGACGAACTGTGCATCGGCCATGCGCTGAAGCGCATCCGCGTGCTGGCGCTGACCTTCGGCGACGCCACCGCGGCGCTCGACGATTTCCGGCGCGCGGCATGAGCGAACTGTGGACAGCCGGCGCTGATCCCGCGCTGATCGGCGGCCGCGATCCCGACAGCGGCCGCATCGTCTTTCCCTGCGCCGAAGGCTTCGACGCGGTGCCGCTCAAGCGTGACGGCACGATCTGGAGCTGGACGGTGCAGCGCTTCGCGCCGAAATCGCCGCCCTATGCCGGCCCGGTGCCGTTCGAAGCCTTTGCCCTCGGCTATGTCGAGCTGCCGGGCGAAGTCATCGTCGAAAGCCGCTTCGATGGGCTGGCGTTCGATGCGCTGCGGGTCGGCCTGCCGGTCAGCTTGCGCATCGTGCCGTTCGGCGCGGGCGAAACCTTTGCGTTCGGGCCGGTGGAGGCATGAGATGAGCGACGTGCGCATCATCGGCATCGGCATCCACCGTTTCGGCCGCACCGATGCCAAATCGGGGCTCGACCAGGGGGTGTTCGCCGCGCGCGCTGCGCTCGCCGATGCCGGCGTCGCCTGGCCGCAGATCGAGGCGGCGTACGGCGGATCGTCGGCGGCGGGCAATGCCGATATCATGGTGTCGCGGCTGGGGCTGACCGGGGTGCCGTTCATCAATGTCGCCAATGGCTGCGCCACCGGCGGTTCGGCGCTGGGCTCGGCGGTGGCGGCGATCAAATCGGGGCAGGCCGACCTAGCGCTGGCGGTCGGCTTCGACAAGCACCCGCGCGGCAGTTTCGATCCCAAACCCGCCGAATGGGGCCTGCCCGACTGGTATGGCGAAACCGGCCTGATGCTGACGACGCAGTTTTTCGCGCTCAAGCTGCGCCGCTACATGGAAATGCACGGTATCACCGCGACGACGCTCGCCCGCGTCGCCGAGAAGGCCTTTGCCAACGCCGTGCACGCCCCGCACGCCTGGCGGCGTGATCCCGTCGATCTCGACACCATCCTCAACAGCGCGATGGTCAACGACCCGCTGACCAAGTTCATGTTCTGCGCGCCGGCCGAAGGCGCCGTGGCGCTGGTGCTGGCGTCGAAGAAAAAGGCGCACGCGCTCGGCGTCGCCGGGGTCAAGGTCGCGTCGGTCGTCATCCGCACCCGGCCGCCGGGATCGTTCGAGGTGTTTGCGCCGTCGCTCGACATCGAACGCGGACCATCGGCGACCAATCTCGCCAGCGCCGCAGCCTATGAAGCGGCGGGCATCGGCCCCGACGACATCGATGTCGCCCAGCTACAGGACACCGAAAGCGGCGCCGAGATCATGCACATGGCCGAAAACGGCTTTTGCGCCGATGGCGAGCAAGAGGCGTGGCTCGCCGAAGGCCGCACGCGCCTCGACGGCGTGCTGCCGGTCAACACCGATGGCGGCTGCCTCGCCTGTGGCGAACCGATCGGCGCGTCAGGCTTACGTCAAATCTATGAGAATGTCGTCCAGCTGCGCGGGGCGGGCGAGGGCCGGCAGGTGACGGGGCGCAAGGGCAGGGGCCCGAAAACCGCCTATTCGCACGTCTATGGCGCGCCGGGCCTGTCGGCCGTGGCGATACTGGAGCGCTGAAATGGGCCGATTGCAGGGCAAGGTGGCACTGATTTCCGGCGGCGCCGAAGGGCTGGGCGCGGCGACAGCGCGGGCGTTCGTGGCCGAAGGCGCGCGGGTCATGCTCGGCGACGTCCAGTTCGAAAAGGCCAAGGCGCTGGCGCGCGAACTCGGCGAGGCGGCGGACGCCGTGCTGCTCGACGTGACGCTGCCCGAAAGCTGGGAGGCCGCCGTCGACGCCACGCTGCGCAGTTTCGGCAAGCTCACCATCCTCGTCAACAATGCCGGTATTTCCGAACCCGGCGCGGTGTCCGATGTTTCGAAGGAGGCATGGGCCAAGACCATGCGCATCAACCTCGATGGCGTTTTCCACGGCACGCAAGCGGCGCTGCCGGCAATGGTCGCGGCGGGCGAACCCGGCGCAATCGTCAACCTCGCGTCGATGCTGGCGCTGCGCCCCGGCGCGATCTTTGCCGCCTATTGCGCGTCGAAGGCGGCAGTGACGATGCTGACCAAATGCACGGCGCTCGAATGCGCTGCCAAGGGCTGGCCGATCCGCGCCAACAGCGTTCACCCCGGCGCCATCGAAACGCCGATGCTCGAACGCTATCTGGCGCTGACCCCGCAATTGACCCGCGAGGAGGCCTATGCCGGCTTTGCCGCCAGCCACCCGATGGGCCGCTGCGGCAAGCCCGAGGAGATCGCCGCCGCCTGCCTGTTCCTCGCATCCGACGAGGCAAGCTTCACCACTGGCACCGAACTGACCGTCGATGGCGGCGGCTTTTTCCGGGAGTGATGGTGATGAGGAGGCGCTTTCCCTGTCCGTCATCCCCGCGAAGGCGGGGATCCATCGCCAGCGCGCCGCCACCCGCGCCCGCATTCGGGCGATGGATCCCCGCCTTCGCGGGGATGACGGGTGCGGGTGACACGGGAGTGCAGCCATGACCGCAGGCCCCATCCAGGCGCATTTCGTCGCCGCCGGCAAATATCACGACATCGATTTCGCCCGGCTCGAATTGCTCAAGCTGATGGCCGAGGAACCGCGCATCCGCGCCACCGTGGCGATGGACTATGCCAACACCGACCGGCTGGCCCAATGCGATTTCCTCATCACCTACACCTGCGATGTCGTGCCAAACGCCGCCGAGATCGCCGCGCTGCAGGCCTTTCTGGAACGCGGCGGGCGCTGGCTGGCGCTGCATGGCACCAATTCGATCCTGCAGTTCCTTGAATCGGGGCTGGTCGATGCCCCCGACACGGCGCCGCAGCTGATGGCGATGCTCGGCACGCAATTCGTCGCGCATCCGCCGATCGGGCCGTTCAGCGTCGAGGTGCCGGTCACCGGCGACCCGCTGACCCGCGGTTTCAAGGATTTCGAGATCGTCGACGAACTCTATCTGTCGCGCACCACCGCCGAAATCGAGACGCTGATGCTGACGCGCTTCACCGGCGAGGCGACGGGCTTCACCAACAGCGACTGGCAGGACGCCGAAGTCCCCATCCTCTACCGCCGCCGCTACGGCAGCGGCGAAGTTGTCTATTGCACGCTCGGCCATTGCCGTGGCCATTACGACGTCGCCGTGTTCACGCCGTTCTGGCCGCACCCCGAACGCTGCGCCTGGAACTATCCCGTTTACTATGAACTGCTCCGCCGCTGCCTGCACTGGGCCGCCGGAACTTGAGGAACGACCGATGGACATGAGCTTCAGCGCCGCCGACCTCGCCTTTCGCGACGAGGTGCGCGGCTTTCTCGCCGCCGAGCTGCCGCAACGCCTGCGCGACGGCATGAACGGCACGCCATCGGTGTTCGTCGAGCCCGAAATCGGCCTCGAATGGCAGCGCATCCTTCATGCCAAGGGCTGGCTCGCCTATCAGTGGCCCGTCGAAAACGGCGGCACCGGCTGGACTCCGGTACAGCGCTATATTTTTGAAAAGGAATGCGCGCTCGCCGATGCGCCGTCGCTGTCGGTGCTGGGGCTGAAACTCGTCGGCCCGGTCATCGCGCGCTTCGGCACGCCCGAACAGAAAGCGCGCTTCCTCGACCGCATCCTGACCGGCGAAGACCTGTGGTGCCAGGGCTATTCCGAACCCGGCTCGGGCAGCGACCTCGCCAGCCTGAAGACCCGCGCGGTCCGGAACGGCGACCGCTACATCGTCAACGGCAGCAAGATCTGGACGACGCACGCGCATTACGCCGACTGGATGTTCTGCCTCGCCCGCACCGACCCCGATGTGAAGCCGCAGGCCGGCATCTCGTTCCTGCTGATCGACATGCGCCAGCCCGGCGTCACCATCCGCCCGATCATCGGCATGGCCGGCGATCACGAGGTCAACCAGGTGTTTCTCGACGATGTCGAGGCGCTCGTCGAAAACCGCGTCGGCGACGAAGGCCAGGGCTGGACGATTGCCAAGTACCTGCTCGAAAACGAACGCGGCGGCAGCTGCGCCGCTCCCCGGCTGATCGCCGAGCTCGATCGCCTCGAACGGCTGGCGCTGGCGCAGCCCGGCGGCACCAAC
>JANOCM010000315.1:0-3573 GCA_031412175.1 Alphaproteobacteria bacterium | reverse complement strand
ACGCCCTGCCCGGCGACTTCGGCGATATCGGTCACGGCGGCCGGCGCGATGCCTTCCGCGACGAGCGCCCGGCGCAGCGCGGCGCTCAGCGGATGCCGGCTGGTTTCGGCGAGCGCCAGCGCCAGTGATTTCTGCAGCGGCGCCAGCGTTTCGAGCGCCAGCGGCTGCGGACGACCGAGCGTCAGCGTGCCGGTCTTGTCGAAGACAACCTGATTCGCCTCCGCAAGGCGTTCGAGCGCCGAGCCATCCTTGACCAGCACCCCGGCGCGCATCAGCGCCCCCGCGGCAACGATCTGCGCCGCCGGCACCGCCAGCCCCAGCGCGCACGGGCAGGTGATGATCAGGACGGCAGCGGCGATCAGCAGCGACTGGTGCCAGCCGGCGCCGGCGGCCAGCCAGCCGACAAGGCTGAGCAGCGCCAGCGCGTGCACCGCCGGCGCATAGAGCCGCGCGGCACGATCGGCGATGCGGACATAGCGCGAGCGTGACTGCCCCGCGGTTTCCATCAGCCGGGCGATGTCGGCGATGCCGGTTTCGGCGCCGGCGGCGGTGATGCGGATGGTCAGCAGCCCGTCGATGTTGATCGTACCCGCCAGCGCGCGGTCGCCGGCCACCGCCAGCACCGGCACGCTTTCGCCGGTCAGCAGCGACAGGTCGACATGGCTGCGGCCGGCGATGATCTCGCCATCCGCCGCCAGCCGTTCGCCGGCCGCGACGAGCATCACCATGCCGGGGCGCAGGTCGCCGGCGGCCACCCAGGCGCTGGCGCCATCGGCGTGGCGCACCAGCGCGCCGGGTGCGGTGTTGCGCAACAGCGCCGTCACGCCGTCGCGGGCGCGGTCGCGCATCACCGCATCGAGCCAGCGGCCGGTGAGAAGGAAGAACAGCAGCATGACGGCGCTGTCGAAATAGGCCTCGGCACCGCCGGTCGCGGTTTCATATAGGCTGAGCGCCGTCGCCAGCGTGACGCCGATCGAGATCGGCACGTCCATGTTGGTGCGGCGATGGCTGATCGCCGTCCACGCCGATTTGAAGAACGGCCGCCCGGCATAGGCGATCGCCGGCAGCGCGATCATCGCCGACAGCCAGTGGAACAGGTCGCGCGTCGCGCCGGTGGCGCCCGACCAGACCGACACCGACAGCAGCATGACGTTCATCGCGGCAAAACCCGCCACCGCCATCGCGCGCAGCAATGCCTTGCTGTCGTCGCTCGCCGGCGGCAAGCCGTCGCCGAGCGGTTGCCCTTCGAAACCGAGCCCGGCCAGCGCCGCAGTCATGTCGGGCACGGAAAGCGCCGGCAGATGGGTGATCGTCACCCGCCGGGCGGTGAAATTCACCCGCGCCGCGACGATACCGGGCACGCCGGCGAGGCCGGTTTCGAGCTTGGCGATGCACCCGGCGCAGCGCATCCCCGGCACCGAAAACAGCGTTTCGGGCAGCGGCTGCACGGCCGCAGGGTGCGCGGGGGCGTTCATTGCAGCGTCTCGGCCAAGCGCAGCAGCTTGCCATCGCGGCTGACCACGATACGCACCTGCCAGCGGCCGTCGGGCAGCGCCGCGGCGCTGTGCAGCACGCCATCGGCGCCAGCGCTGAACACCAGCGGCACATCAGGCGCCCGGCCGAGCGGATGATGCGCGGTGCCGCTGGCCGCATAGCCGCGGCCTTCACCGCCGCTGGTCACGGCGAGCACGACCCGCCGGCCATCGTCCAGCCCCAGCCGCGTCTGCCAGCCCAGCTGCTGCTGCGCCCGCGCCGCGCGCAGCCAGCCGTTGTACTGCTGGCTGGCGACATAGCTGTTGTTGACGACGGTGCCGCCGAAGGTGCTGCTGGCCAGCCACGCCATGGTGAAGTTGACGGCGACGACCAGCCCGAAAAAGCCGATCATCACCACCCACATGTGGCGCGCCGTGAAGCCGCGGCTCATTCGTCGTCCTCCCGCTCTGGGCCTTCGAAGTCGGGCCGTTCGAAGGTCACGTCGTCGCGCGCCGGCCGCGCCTCGCGGCTGTCCGGGGCGCCATCGGTCGGCTGGGCGAGCATGTGGAAGCCGCTGTGCTCCTCCCCCGCTGCCGGCGCCGCCACGAAAACCCGCAGCTCGGTGGTGGCATCGGGTGCCAGCTGCACCCGCACGCGCTGGCCGGCGGCTTCGCGGCTGCCGGTCGCCGTCCACAGCACCGCATCGGGCAGGCCCGACAGCGCCAGGTCGACGCTGCGCGGCCGGGTTTCCATGTTGCGCAGTTTCAGCGTGTAGCTGTTGCGGATGCTGCCGTCCGACAGCTGGACAAAGCGCGGGTTGCGGTCGGGCGCGACACTGAGGTCGAGCCGCGAGCGCTGGCCGAGGCTGAACAGCATCGCCGCACCGATGCCGGCCCAGATGGTGAAATAGATCAGCGTGCGCGGCCGCAGCAGCGTCTTCAGCATCGGTTTCGCCGTGCCGCCGGCCTTTTCGACAACGGCGTCTTCCAGCGTCGCATAGTCGATCAGCCCGCGCGGCCGGCCGATCTGCGCCATGACCTTGTCACACGCGTCGATGCACAGCGCGCAGGTGATGCAGCCGAGTTGCGGCCCCTCGCGGATATCGATGCCGGTCGGGCAGACCGCGACGCACTGGTTGCAATCGATGCAGTCGCCGCTGCGGCCGCCGCGCATGGCCGTGCCGATGCTTTCGACGGGAAAATCCGCCTCCAGCGCCAGATCCTTCTTCAGGCCGCGGCCGCGCGGTTCGCCGCGCCAGTCCTTGTAGGTGACGATCAACGATTTTTCGTCGAGCATCGCAGTCTGGATGCGCGGCCACGGGCACATGTAGATGCACACCTGTTCGCGCATGAAGCCGCCGAGGATGAACGTCGTCAGCGTCAGCACGCCGATCGTCGCATAGGCGACAACCGGCGCCCGCATAGCGACAAGGTCGCGCGCCAAGGTCGGCGCATCGGCGAAATAGAACACCCAGGCGCCGCCGGTCAGCAGCGCGATCAGCAGCCAGATCGACCATTTGTTGACGCGCTTGATGATCTTGTCGGCGGTCCACGGCGCTCGCGCCAGCTTGATCTGGGCGTTGCGGTCGCCATCGATGGCGCGTTCGACATGGACGAACAGGTCGGTCCACACCGTCTGCGGGCAGGCATAGCCGCACCAGGCGCGGCCGACGGCGGAAGTGACGAGGAACAGCCCGATGCCGGCCATGACCAGCAACCCGGCGACATAATAGAATTCCTGCGGCCAGATCTCGATCGAGAACATGTAGAAGCGGCGGTGCGCCAGGTCGATGAGCACCGCCTGGTCGGGTGCATAGGCACCGCGATCCCAGCGCAGCCACGGCGTGACGTAATAGATCGTCAGCGTCACCGCCATGATCACCCATTTCAGCCGCCGATAATAGCCATCGACCGCCTTGGGAAAGACGCCCTTGCGCTTCTGATACAGCGGGCCTGACGGGCTGATCAGGTCAAGCGCCGACATCGGCCTTCCCTTCCGGCACCGCCGCCACCACCGGCGCCGGATTGGCCTCGCCGCCGCCCAGCGAATGGACATAGGCCGCCAGCATCCGGATCGTCACCGGGTCGAGCCGGCTGTTCC
>JANOCM010000314.1:0-1738 GCA_031412175.1 Alphaproteobacteria bacterium | reverse complement strand
GTGCGGCCGATGGCGTGCGGGTTTTCGGTGCGGCCGTACGCTTCATTGTCCGTCGTCGCGCCCAGCGCTGCCTCGTGCATGTTGAGCTGGCCGATGATGATCGCGCCGGCGTCGCGCAGCATCTGCACCACCGGCGCGTCGCTAGTCGCGATCGCATCGCGGCGCGCTGCGACCCCGGCGGTTGTCGGCCAGCCTTCGACATCGATATTGGCCTTGATGCCGATCGGCACGCCCTCGAGTGGCCGCGCCTGGCCGCGCGCGATCAACGCCGCCGACATCGCCGCATCGGCACGCGCGCCCTCGGCATCGACGAGCGTGAAGGCGCGGAGCTGACCGTCGAACCGCGCGATGCGGTCCAGATAGTGCTCCGTCACTGCCACGCTATCGGCAGCGCGCAGCTCGGCGATCGACAGGCGGTGCATCACAGGCCGCGCTCGTCGAGTAGGCGGATTGGTTTCTGGCGCACATCGATCTGCGTTGCCGCCGCGGTGCCGCCGGGGCCGACCAGTGCCACCGCCACTTCGACCCCAAGCCCGGTGCGCAGCAGCGCCGCCAGCGCCGCCGTTTCGCTACCGGGCGACCGATGTTCGAGCACCACAGTCATCGTGTCGTTGCCACGGCCATCGCGCGTCATCCGGCAAACATATTCGCCGGTCAGTTCGGGCCGGTTCTCGATCAACGCGCCGATCGCGTGCGGGAAGACGTTGATGCCCTTCAGCTTCACCATATTGTCGGAGCGGCCGAGAAAGCCCTGGATGCGGCGGAACACCATGCCGGTGGCGTTCGAATCGGTGCGATACGCCGACACGTCGTGCGTGTTGAAACGGATGCATGGGGCGATATCGTCCTTGTACAGGCAGGTCACCACCATGTCGCCCTTGTCACCCGGCGCCACCGGGGCACCGCTGCCAACGTCGCAGATTTCGACGAACTGCGCATCCTCCCAGACGTACAGCCCGTCGCGTTCCGGGCCCTCGCCGGCGATGCAGCCGGTGTCGCCGACGCCGTACCAGTCATAGGCCTTTGCCCCGCCCCACGCAGCCTCGACACCGGCGCGGTCCTCGGTGCCCAGATGCCCGATGATCATTCGCAGCCTGATGTGTTCGCCGGGGATCAGCCCTTCGGCAGTGGCGACCTCGGCGAGCTTGCGGATGTAATCGATGAAGCCGACGGCCACGGTGGCGCCGAAATCCGCCATCAGCTGGACCTGGGTGGCCGATCGTGTCTCGATGCCGGTGCCCGCCGACAGGAAGACCGCGTTGGTGAAGTGCGTATAGGCCTCGCGGATGTAGTGGCCGCCGTTGATCATGCCATGGCCATAGACGCTATGCACGACATCGCCGGGTGCGAGCCCCTGCCAGCGTGCCATGCGCGCGACGAGCAGGTTGCCGACCTCGCGGCCCTTGGGCCCGAACAGCAGGGTCTGCGGCTTGCCGGTGGTGCCGCTGGTGGTGTGGAGGACGACCGGCGGTCGCGTCGCCGCGTCGCCCAGCCCGGCGAAATCGCCGAACGGCGGGTGGGCGGCGATCGACGCCATCAGGTCCGATTTGTCGTAACTCGGCAGTTTCGGCAGGTCATCGAGACTGCGGATATCGCCGGGCTCGATACCGCGCGCACCCCAGTGGCGGGCATAGAAGGGGATGGCCCAGCCGCGCGCCATCAGGCGGGCGAACTGCGCCTCCTGGATCGCACGCAGTTCGTCGCGCGACATCGCCGTGTAGCGCGCGGTGAAGGCGTC
>JANOCM010000313.1:0-4630 GCA_031412175.1 Alphaproteobacteria bacterium | reverse complement strand
GCGCCGCGCGATACCGCGCATGAGGGCTTCCTGACCCATGCGCGCAGTCGCTGGCTGAAGGTGGCGCTGGTGCTGTGTGGGCTCGCCATCGCCGTCTATGTGCTGACCGACCCGCAGCCGCGCGCCAATGGCGGCACCGCGACGGGCTATGCGCTCGGCACGCTGGGGGCGCTGCTGATCGTCTGGCTCAGCCTGATCGGTCTCAGAAAGCGCATCATCACCCGCGGACCCTATTCGCTGAAGGGCTGGACGTCGGCGCACGTCTATCTCGGCCTGTCGCTGGTCGTCACCGCCACGCTGCACACCGGTTTCCAGCTGGGCTGGAACGTTCATTCGCTTGCCTATGTGCTGATGATGATCGTCATCGCCTCAGGGCTGTACGGCATCATCGTCTATGCCCGGCTGCCGGCGCAGCTGTCGGCGAACCGCAACGAAGCGACCCAGCCGCAGATGCTCGAGGCGATCCGCGCGCTCGATCGCCAGCTCGATACCGCCGCGCAACCGCTCGACAAGGCTGAGGCCGACCTGGTGCGGCTGAGCCTCGAGCAGTGCGAGATCGGCGGCGGATTATGGTCGCGGCTGACCGGCCGCTATCCCGGCTGCGGCAACACCCGGGCGCGCGACGCGGTGCAGGCCATCGTCAACACCCAGATGCGCAGCGGCAAGCCCGACCCGCGGCTGACGCAGATCCTGTTCCTTATCGAACGCAAGGATGCGGCGTTGGCCCAGGCGCGCCGCCATATCGGTATGAAGACCCGGCTCGAACTGTGGCTCTACATCCATGTGCCGGTGACGTTCGCGCTGCTCGCGGCGCTGACGGCGCATATCCTCAGCGTCTTTCTCTACTGGTGACGGCATGAGTTTTGTCGTCCGCCAGATCGCCAAGCGCGCCGACGGGGGCGACATCATCCGCACGCGGAGCTTCGATGCGGCAGAAATCACCGTCGGCCGCGGCACCGATTGCGATATCCAGCTCGCCGACCTGGGGGTCATGCTGCGCCATGCCCGGCTGTCGCTGCTGGCGAATGGCCAGGTCGCCATCGAGGCCACCGGCGGCATCCCGCTCGAAATCGACGGCAAGTTCGTCAATCGCGCCGATCTCGACGTCGCCGGTGCGCCGCGGATCGACATCGCCAGCCACCGGCTGACGCTGTCACGCGGCGACACGCCCGGCGCTATCGCCGTCACCGCCGAACGCGTGATCGCCGCCAGCGATGCGGCCGATGCCGGCGCGGAAACCGGCATCTTTTCGCTCGCCGGCACGATGCCGGGCAAGCGCAGCCTCGCCTGGGTCCTTGCCGGACTGATCCTCGTCACCTGCCTGGCGCTGCCGCTGTGGGTGATGGCCGGGCGCGATGCCCGGCTGCCAAAGGACATGGTCGCCGCGGCGGCCCACCCGGACGGTGCGGGCCGATTGACACCGGCGTCGGCACAGCTGGTTGCGGCGAAGGACGGCTGGCGCCCCGACACGCTGTGGAGCAGCGGGCCCTTGTCGACCGCGCATGCCGGCCTCGCCAACAATTGCGGTGCCTGCCACCAGAAGGCATTCGTGTCGGTCACCGATGGCGCCTGCATTGCCTGCCACACGCCCGCAGCCACCCCGGCGCACGCGGCTGACGACCGCCTGGCGCGCGGGCGCGTGGTGGCCACCGGGCTGACGGCCGATGTTCACAAGGGGCTCAACCTGCCCCAAGGCCGCTGCGCGTCGTGCCACAAGGAGCATGAAGGGCCGCGCGGCGCGCTGCTGGTCGCCGAGAATTTCTGCACCGATTGCCACGCCGGGCTGGCGGCGCGGCTGACCGATACGAGGCTGAGCAACGTCCCCGACTGGCCCGGCCACCCGCAGTTTCGGGCAACATTGGTGCGCACCCCGTCGCTGACCAATCCGCGTTTCGAACGCGTGTCGCTGGCGGCGCGGCCGCGCGAGAACAGCGGGCTGGTCTATCCGCATGGCCTCCACCAGTCGGCGATCAACAGCGTCGCCAACATGGTACGCAAACAGGGGCTGCCGTCGCGCGATGGCGCGCTCAGCTGCGGCTATTGCCACACGCCCGACAGCGATGGCGTGCGCTTCCGGCCGATCGAGATGGAGAAGAACTGCGGTGCCTGCCACGACCTGGCGTTCGCGCGCGACGGCGGCGTGGTGCGCACCCTGCCGCACGGCAAGCCGCAGCAGGTCGCCGGCATCATCCGCGATTTCTATCTTTCGCAAGCCCTCGCCCCCCGCGCCAGCGTCCAGCGCCTTGCCTTCGAACGCCGCGCGCCGGGGCGGATGGCCGAACTCGAGGCCGCCGATCTGCGCCTGACCAGCCCGGGCGAGGCGCGCGCCCGCGCCGATACTGCCATCGCCGGCATCTTCGGCAGGGGCGGCGTGTGCTCCGATTGCCATGGCGTCATCAACACCGGCGCAACCAACGCCGCGCTGCGCTATGATATCGCGCCGGTGACGCTGACCGACCATTATCTGCCCAAAGGCCGATTCCCGCACAACCAGCACAACAGCTATGACGGCAAGACCGGCGATGCCGCGTGCAAGGCGTGCCACAAGGGCGCCGCGACGTCGAAACTGGCGAGCGACGTGCTGCTGCCGCCAGTGGCGCAATGCCGCGACTGCCACGGTTCGACCAAGGTGAAGACCAACGTCGCGGCGACCTGCGCCACCTGCCACGGCTATCATTACGGCGAAGGCGGGCATGGCGGCGATGCCGGCGGCGTGCAGCGCAGGCCGTTGCCGGCGCGCGTCACCATCGCGGCGCGAACAGGTTAAGCCGTGGAAATTTGCCGTGACAAGCTGTCAGCGGGGCTGACATATCCAATAAAGCCGGCGGTTCTCGGCGACGTAATCTTGGAATGCAGGCTTGCAACACCGGTGAGGCTGTTTCTGCACAATACCGCATTTTGGCGGGCACGGCCGGTGTTCCACGCCGGCTTCCATCCTCCCGGAACCGTGCTGAACGATTGCGAAGTCATCTGGGTGGGCTGCCGCGCGGTTGCGAGCAGCGACTGCGCGGCGATACGCCATTGGCTCACATCCGACGTCATCCCTGAATTCATCGCTTGGGCGACCGAGATCGAAGGGCTGCCGGCAAACGCGCCGCGCCGCCGGGAACCAGCGCAGTTCGTCCGCGACAGAACGGCGTGATGCCACCGCCGGCGCGTTTCAATCCGAGATAATTGGTTCTAGGAACGCCGAAATCTTGAAGGAAATCACCTTGGGCGCAGCGGACACCGATGCCGTCATCATCGGCGGGGGCCATAACGGCCTGGTTTGTGCTGCCTATCTGGCCAAGGCGGGACTGAAAGTGACAGTTCTCGAACGCCGCGGCATCACCGGCGGGGCGGCGGTGACCGAGGAATTTCACCCGGGGTTCCGCAATTCGGTCGCCGCCTATACGGTGTCACTGCTCAACCCGCGGGTGATTGCCGATCTCGAGCTTGCCCGCCACGGCCTGACCATCGTCAACCGGCCGTTTTCGAATTTCTTGCCCACCGATGATGGCCGCTATCTGCTCACCGGCGGCGGTGGTTCGGCGGCGGAAATCGCCAAATTTTCCGAGAAAGACGCCGCCGCGCTGCCGGCCTATGAGGCGCAACTGGAGACGATCGCCGATCTTTTGCGCGATCTGGTGCTTGAAATCCCCCCCAATCTGACCGATGGCGGCTGGCGCGCGGCGATTCCCGAACTGCTCGGCGCCGCCCGGCTCGGCAACCGGCTGCGGCGGCTGACGATGGACGAGCGGCGGGTCTTGCTCGAACTGTTCGCCACCTCGGCGGGCGAATTCCTCGATGGCTGGTTCGAATCGGCGCCGATCAAGGCGGTGCTGGGGTTCGATGGCATCGTCGGCAACTACGCGTCGCCCTATGCACCCGGCTCGGCCTATGTGCTGCTCCACCATGTTTTCGGCGAAGTGAACGGCGTCAAAGGCGCCTGGGGCCATGCCATCGGCGGCATGGGCGCCATCACCCAGGCGATGACGCGGGCGTGCGAAGCGCTCGGCGTCACCATCCGCACCGATTGCGAAGTGACCGATGTGCTGGTCGAACGCGGCCGCGCCACCGGCGTGACCACCGAAAATGGCGACACGATCCGGGCGAAGCGCGTCATTTCCAACGTCCACCCGCGCATTCTCTACGAGCGGCTGATCGACCCGCACCACCTCGCCGATGATTTCCGCGCCCGCATCGCCCGCTACAAATCAGGTTCCGGCACGTTCCGGATGAATGTCGCGCTGTCGGAACTGCCGAATTTCACCTGCAAGCCCGGCCCCGGGCCACATCTTTCGGCCGGAATCATCCTGGCGCCGTCACTTGGGTACATGGAACAGGCGTGGATCGACGCCCGCCAGACTGGCTGGTCGCAGGCGCCGATTGTCGAAATGCTGATCCCGTCGACGCTCGACAACAGCCTGGCGCCGGCGGGGCAGCACGTCGCCAGCCTGTTCTGCCAGCATGTCGCGCCGGAATTGCCGAACGGCATGCACTGGGACGATCATCGCGACACCGTCGCCGACCTGATGATCGCGACTGTCGACCGGTTTGCGCCGGGATTTGCTGCGTCGGTGCTTGGTCGGATGATCAAGTCGCCGCTCGACCTCGAACGCGATTTCGGCCTCATCGGCGGCGATATCTT
>JANOCM010000312.1:0-1710 GCA_031412175.1 Alphaproteobacteria bacterium | reverse complement strand
AGAAGCGGAAGTTGAGGCCGGCCTTCACTTCGTTGCGGCTGTACTTCAGCTTGGCCTGGGTCACGCCCAGGTCGGCGGCGAGCGCCGGCAGATTGTCATCGCCGAACTGCGAATAGGCATATTCGATCCGCGCCGAGACATTGCGCGCCAGCTGCTGTTCGTAACCGGCGCCAACGGTGAAGCCGTCGCGGTTCTCGCTGATGTTGGTGTTGGCATCGCGCAGCGTGTAGCGCGCATTGGCATAGCCGCCGCGGGCATAGACGAGGCCATCGGCGCCGACGAGATAGCCGAGGCGCGCAGTGGCAGCGATGGTGCGGCCCTGCTTCAGCTCGAGCGGCTCATTGTCGTCGAGCAGGCTGCTGCCGGTACGGCCGGTCAGCGCGACTTCGGCACCGAGCACGACGCTGGGGCTCAGGCGGAAGTCATAGCCGATCTGGCCACCATAGCCGAAACCATCCTTGTTCTGGCTGGCCTTCGACGTGCCAGTGCCATCGGTGACGGTCAGCGTCTGGCGATCCTGCTGCCAGCCGCCCTGGATACCGATGAACGGGCCGTTGAAGCTTTCAGGGGCGCCCTGCGCGAGGACAGGCGCGGCGGCCGCGAGCGCGGCCAACGCAATAACAGACTTGAACATAAAAACTCCAATATGTCGCCGACCGGGGGGAAGGTGGCCGGGCCGGGTGAATTAGGTATCCAACACACCCGTGTCAACCACCGAAGCCGACATGGCTGCTATGCCGTGGCGCGCCTAAATCGGGGCTGAATGAAACACGGTCGAAATGCGGCGGAATGTTGGAATTGCAGCGCTTTTGTGGCCAGCGTGTTACACTGGTGGAACACGTTCCCAGCGCCAGACCGGTCCCTCGTCGGGATCGATGGCATCGCCGGCGCGGACGAAGCCGTTGCGCGCCAGCGCCGTTCCGGAGGCGTTTTCCACCGGTAGCGTGTGGGCGATAACCATCGGCTCGCCGGCATCCGCAGCCAGCGCCGCCAGCGCGCCGGCCATGGCGGTGGCGACGCCGCTGGCCTCGGCACGCGGAAAGGTCATGTAGCCGATTTCGGGCGGATCGCCGGGGCCGGGGATGGTCTTGAATCCGCAGCAGCCGACCGCCACCCCGTCGCGCCAGGCGAGGAAATTGCCCCACGGATAGGGCCGCGCCTCGGCCCGCATCTGCTCCAGCCCGTCGACCAGCATTGCGGCGGACCCGGTATCGAGCGGCGGCACGATATCCGCCAATACCGCCGCCACCGACCGATCATGCGGCAGGAAGCGGAGTTCGAAGCTCATGCCGCCTTTTTGAGGTGGCGGCGGCCTAACAATTCGGCGATCTGCACCGCGTTGAGCGCTGCACCTTTCCGCAAATTGTCCGAAACGCACCACAGGACGAGGCCGTTGGCGACGGTCGGATCCTTGCGGACGCGGCTGACATAGGTCGCATATTCGCCGACGCATTCGATCGGCGTGATGTAGCCCCCGTCCTCGCGCTTGTCGAAAAGCATGATGCCCGGCGCCTCGCGCAGGATCGCCTGGGCTTCCTTGACCGAGATCGGGCGTTCGAATTCGATGTTGATCGCCTCCGAATGGCCGACGAACACCGGCACACGGACGCAGGTGGCGGTAACGAGGATGCTGGGGTCGAGGATCTTGTTGGTCTCCTGCGCCATCTTCAGCTCTTCCTTGGTGTAACCGTCGTAATCGGTCTCGGGGCC
>JANOCM010000311.1:0-2084 GCA_031412175.1 Alphaproteobacteria bacterium | reverse complement strand
CCGTGGCAACCGTGCCGCCGGTGATGGCATAGGTCGCAGCCAGCGCCGGGCTGGCGAGCAGACCGGCGAGGATGAGAGCAAGCCGCTTCACTTCGGATCTCCCGCGCCGGGCTGGCCCAGCTCGAAATCGGCCATCGGGCGGCGTTTGGGGTCGGCCCAGTCGTACATCACGGCGCCATCGATCCAGACCTTTTCGGGGCGCGAATAGACGGAAAAGGGATTGCCGTTCCACAGCACGACATCGGCCATTTTGCCGGGTTCGAGGCTGCCGGTGCGATCGGCGATGCCCAGCCCCTTGGCGGGATTGAGCGACAGCCACGTCCAGGCGTGTTCCGGCGTGATGCCGAAACCCATGCGGTTGCCGGCGGCCATCGCCTTGGCCGCTTCCTGGTTCAGCCGCTGGATGCCGTTGGGGTCGTCGCTGTGAACGATGGCACAGGCGCCGGCGTGGTCGACGAGCGCAACATTCTCGCGAATGCCGTCATAGCTTTCCATCTTGAAGCCCGACCAATCCGCCCACATCGCGCTGCAGATGCCCTCCTTCGCCAACAGGTCGGCGATCTTGTAGCTTTCGACGGCGTGGTGGAAGGCGGTCACCTTGTAGCCGAACTCACGCGCCATATCGATGACATTGGCCATTTCATCGGCGCGGTAGCAGTGGTTCTCGATGAGGATCTGGCCGTTGAGCACGCCCATCAGCGTGTCGCCGGCAATCTCGCGGCGCGGTGCATCGGTCGGCTTGGCGGTTCCGGCCCTGGCGCGGCGGGTATAATCGTCCCATTTGCGCTTGTAGATGACCGCGTCGGACCAGGTTTGGCGATCATAGGCGATATTGCCCATCCGCGTCGCCGGCAGCTGGTTGCGATTGCCATAGACCCGCTTGGGGTTCTCGCCGCACGCCATCTTCAGGCTGTAGGGCGCGCCAGGGAATTTCATCTGCTGGGTGGTGCGGCCATAGACCGTCTTCAACGTCACGCCGCGGCCGCCGAACAGATTGGCGGAGCCGGGCAGCACATGGAATGTGGTGACACCACCGGCGAGTGCACGGCCGAAGCCGGCATCCTGCGGCCAAACCGAATGTTCGGCCCAGACCTCGGGCCGTGCCGGGCTGGTGGCTTCGTTGCCGTCGGAAACCGCATCGACCTGCGGGCTGGGATAGTCACCGAGGTGGCTGTGGATGTCGATCACGCCGGGCGTGACATACTTGCCTTGGGCATCGATGACCGTCGCGCCGGCCGGAATGGCGACGGTGGCACCGATCTCGGCGACCTTGCCATTCTCCAGCCGCACCGCGCCGGGGGCGAATTTCTTGCCGGTGCCGTCGAAGACCGTGGCGTTCTGGATCACCGTGGTGACACCCGGGTAGGCGCGATAGGTCGACGGATAGGGATCCATCGGGATCGCGACGACTTCGGCGGGCTTGCCGCCGGCGGTGGCGGGCGGCTTGCTGGTGGTGGCGCAGCCGGCAAGCGCCAGCAGCACGACGAACGGCGCGACACGCATCATTGGACTCCGTGCATCCAGCGCTTGATCAGCGGCGAAATCACCAGCAGCGCTAGCCCGATGCCGACCGAGATCCAGCCGATGGTCTGGAACACCCCGGCATAGGTGTCGAGGCTGACCTTCAAGTTCGTAACCTGGCCGCCGACGGTTTCGACGCTGCTGACCTGCGCGACGACGCCGGCGACATATTGTGCGCAGCTGATCGACAGGAACCAGACGCCCATCATCATGCCGACGATGCGCGCGATCGACAGCTTGGTGATCATGCTGAGGCCGACGGGCGAGATGCAGAGTTCGGCCATCGAATGGATCAGATAGAGCCCCGCCAGCCACCACAGCCCGACCTTGAAATCCGGGCCCGCAAAGCTGGTGCCCCAGACGAGGAACAAAAAGCCGGCGCCGACGCCGACCAGCGCGATGCCGAACTTGATCGGAATTCCCGGTTCGACTCCGCGCCGGGCAAGCGCCAGCCACAGTGCGCTGAACACCGGCGCCAGGGTGACGATCCAGAAGGCATTGAAGAACTGCGTCTGCCCGGCGGAGATATCGAACCAGCCGAACACCGAAAGGTTGGTGTTGCG
>JANOCM010000310.1:0-2299 GCA_031412175.1 Alphaproteobacteria bacterium | reverse complement strand
CGCACCGGCCGCACCGCCCCCTGCCCCGCCGCTGCCGGTGCTGCCCGACGCTGCTGCCGCCAGGACCGCGGCGTTGCGCGCCTTTCGCGGCCATGCAGAGGGTTTTGACCATTGGCCGGAGCTCGATGACACGATCATTGCGCACAATGAACGGACGGCGGCGAATGCGCAGCCGACCGGCTGGCAGGGGCCTTGTGATGCGGCGGAGGATGCGGCGGCTGGGGATGCGGCTACCGGGGAGGCGGAACTTGCGGACGCGGCACCGGCGCGCGAGGGCGGCCGGCGGCGCGGCGAGCCCGACGCGGCGACGATTGCCTTCAACTTTGCCAACCGGCCGCGGTGGGAGGATTATGCGGCGGCGGAGCGGGCGGCGGCAAAAGCGCCGCAACACGAATCTGGGTGACTTTCGAGACTTTCGTTGGATTTGGCGACGCGGCCAGGGCTGCCAGACTTGCCTCCCCAATCGCCGTCATCCCCGCGCAGGCGGGGATGACGGCTTGTGAATGCGCGGCCACTCCGCTTGACCCATGTCAACGCCATTGCCGCCAATGCGGCGCATCATGCGTTATGTCCCCGAAAGGATCCCGCAATGACCCATGTTTCGCAGCATCTCCACGAGGCGTTTCCCAATGCGGCCGAGGCGATCGCCCGGTTGAAGGCCGATGACGCGCATTTCCAGGCGCTGGCGGCGCAGTTCGACGCGATCGACCATGACGTCGCCGAGGCCGAGACGGGCGAGGATCCGGCGTCGGACGAGCGGCTGGAGGCGATGAAGAAGCGGCGGCTGGCGTTGCTCGACGAGATTGCCGCCTATCTGGCGTCGGCGGCATGAGCGGCATCGATCAGGGCGCCATCGCCTATGGCCTGCGGGCGCGGCTGGCGGAACTGACCGGCCAGGTCGGCGCGATCGGCGTGGAGCTGTCGGCGCCGCTCGATGCCGATTTTGCCGAGCAGGCGGCCGAGCTGGAGGGACAGGACGCGCTGAAGACGCTGGAGACGGCGCATCTGGTCGAGGCGGAAGCGATTCGCGCCGCGCTCTGGCGGATTGCGGCGGGGACCTATGGCAGTTGTGCGCAGTGCGGTTGCGACATCCCGGCGGCGCGGCTGGCGGCGGTGCCGACGGCGGCGTTTTGCGTTACCTGCGCGGCGTAAACCGAGGCGGCGGCGCGCCGTGAAGTGAAGCACGATGATCGAGCCGCCGCATGCCCTGGTCGCCGCCTGCGATGCCGATGCCGAAGCGCTGCGGCAGCTGCAGGAGGACAATCCGTTCCTGATGGCGCGCGCCGAACGCTGCGCCCGGCTCGACGACATGATCGCCGCGTTGGGGGCGGAACCCGGCGGGCCGGGGGTGCGGCGGCGGCTGGCGTTCCTGCGCGCCGAACGCGAGGCGCTGCTGGCGGAAATGCTGGCGATGGTGACCGGCGGGGGGTTTGTGCCGGCAGCCCAGCCCGATCCGGTGCCGCTGGGCCGGCGCAAGCACAATCCGTGGAGCTGGCCGGCCTGAGCAGCCTTATTCGGCGGCGATCATCTGCGGCACCGCGACGAAACCCTTGCGCCGCTGGATGCGGGCCTCGATCTCGGGGCGGAAATGCCGGATGAGGCCCTGGATCGGCCAGGCCGCGGCATCGCCGAGCGCGCAGATGGTGTGCCCCTCGATCTCGGTGGTGACTTCGAGGAGGAGGTCGATCTCGTGGTGCTCGGCATCGCCGGTGACGAGGCGTTCCATGACGCGCCACATCCAGCCGGTGCCTTCGCGGCACGGCGTGCACTGGCCGCAGCTTTCGTGCTTGTAGAAGTACGATAGCCGGGCGATGGCGCGGACGATATCGGTCGATTTGTCCATGACGATGACCGCGGCGGTGCCGAGGCCGGACTTGAGGTCCTTGAGCCCGTCGAAATCCATCGGCGCATCGGCGATCTGGTCGGCCGGCACCAGCGGCACCGACGAGCCGCCGGGGATGACGGCGAGCAGATTGTCCCAGCCGCCGCGGATGCCGCCGCAGTGGCTGTCGATCAGCTCGCGGAACGGCAGGCCCATCGCCTCCTCGACGACGCACGGCCGGTTCACATGGCCGCTGATCTGGAACAGCTTGGTGCCTTCGTTCTTGGGGCGGCCGATGGCGGCGAACCACGCCGGGCCGCGGCGCAGGATGGTCGGGGCGACGGCGATGCTTTCGACGTTGTTGACCGTCGTTGGGTTGCCGTACAGCCCGGCGCCGGCGGGGAATGGGGGTTTGAGCCGCGGCTGGCCCTTCTTGCCCTCCAGGCTTTCGAGCATCGCGGTTTCCTCGCCGCAGAT
>JANOCM010000309.1:0-2404 GCA_031412175.1 Alphaproteobacteria bacterium | reverse complement strand
GCGTGCGACGACCCCATGGGTGGTACGTTTCGAATACCCAAAGGCGATCGTCGCAGCGATCGAGGAACCGCCACTGCCGCCGCCGCCGGTGCTCAACTATGCCTATGACCGCAAGGGTGCGCCGGGGCTGCTGCCGTTGCGAGTCTGGGACGATGGTCGCATGACCTTTTTCGAGTTTCCCGAAAGCATGCCGGTGCCGGCAATATTCGCCGGTGGCCCAGGCAAGGACGAGAGCCTCGTCAACACCGCGACGCGCGGCCGGCTCACCATCGTCCAGCAGACCGCAGCGCGCTTCACGTTGCGCGCCGGCAAGCAGGTGGCGACGATCTCCATGGGGGCTGTGGCACCGCTATGAACGGAGATCCGCCCGTGATTCGTCCGGCCATCGCGCGGCTGCCGCGGCCGCTTTCGAAGCTTGGCATGGGAACGCTGATGGTCGCCGGTGGCGCCGGGGTGTTCCTCTGGCTGTCGGAAGCGCGCGCCGACCAGGTGGCGCGCGCATCTGAACTGCCGCGTCTCGAGGCGATAGGCATCGCGGCGGTCCAGCCCTTGCCAGAGCCGCCCGCTGCGCCGGCTGTCGCCGCACCGCCGTTCCAGCCGGCACCCGCGGCGCCGTTCATGCCGATGGCATCGCCGCGACCTCCCGCCTTTGTCGATACCGGCGCGCGCGCGCGCGCCGAGGCGCGCCTGCGGGCGCCGGCGCTGATCGTCGATCTCGCCCAGGCCAGCACGGGTGCGGCGCCATTACCCGAACTTCCGAACGGCGTCGCACCGACGCCGGCACAAGCGCAAAATCCGGCGCTGAGCAACGCCGAGCGCTTTTCGGCACGTGTCGGGGCAGAGCGTGTCGAGGTCTCCCGGGCGCAGCGCATGACTGGGCTCGACCGTCTGGTGCCGCAGGGCGCCATCATCGGCGCGGTCATGGAAACAGCGCTCAATTCCGACCTGCCAGGGTTTGCGCGCGCGATTGTCCAGCGCGACGTGCTCAGCTTCGATGGCTCCGCGGTGCTGATACCGGCGGGCAGCCGCATCATCGGGCAATATCAATCCGGCGTCGCGCGCGGCGCCTCGCGCGTTTTCATCATCTGGACGCGGCTGATCCGGCCCGACGGGGTCTCGGTGACGTTGGCGTCGCCGGCCATCGACGAGATCGGCCGCGGCGGCGTCGCGGGCAACGTCAACCGCCATTTCCTGCAACGCTATGGCGGCGCTATCCTGCTGTCAGTGCTGACCGGTGGCCTCAACGTTGCAGCGGCGTCTGTCGGTGGCGGTGGCGGTACCGTTGTCGTCGGCACCGCGGGCGAAGCCTCGGCATTGGCAACCCAGGCAGCGGCCGATCTCGACATTCCGCCGACGATCACGACGAAACAGGGTGCTTTGGTTCGAATCTTCGTCGCGCAGGACCTCGACTTTTCAAGCGTCGGCCCGGCTTCGGCGCCGGCGCAGTGACAAGCACCGCGCGCGTCTACCTCGACACGTTTCTGGCACCGCTGGCGCCCTTCCTGGCGCGCGACGACGTCACCGACGTGCTGATCAACCGGCCTGGCGAGTTATGGCTCGAAACCGGCGGTGCCACCGAACGCCACGATGTGCCCGACCTGACCGATGCCGCGCTATGGCGGCTGGCGCGGCAGGTCGCGGCGGCAGCAGACCAGGGCATTAGCCGCGAACATCCTCTGCTCGCCGCGACCTTGCCCGACGGCGCCCGCGTCCAGGTCTGCGCGCCGCCTGCAACGCGCGGCCATGTCGTAGCAGCGATCCGCAAGCATAATGTACCCGACCTTTGTCTCGCCGATTATGCCTCCGCCGGCGCATTCGCGCGGGTCGGAGCGGCGGCGCTGTCGCGCGCGGCGATCGATCGCGAGCTGGCGGCGCAACTGGCGACAGGCGACACCTTGGGGTTCCTGCAGGCAGCGGTCCGCGCCCGCAAGACGATTGTCGTCGCCGGCGCGACCGGGACGGGCAAGACCACCTTCCTCAATGCGCTGCTGCGTGAGGCGCCGACCGACGAACGGCTCGTCTTGATCGAGGACACGCCCGAAATCCGGCTGCACCATGCCAATGCTGTCGGACTGGTCGCGGTCCGCGGACAGCTTGGCGAGGCGGCGGTGACGACTGCGGATTTGCTGGAGGCGTCACTGCGGCTGCGCCCCGATCGCATCATCATGGGCGAAGTGCGTGGCGCCGAGGCGTTGAGCTGGCTACGGGCAGTTGGCACCGGCCACCCTGGATCGGTGACGACGGTGCATGCCAGCTCGCCGCAGGGCGCGGTCGAACAGCTGGCACTGATGGCAATGATGGGCGGCACCGAACTGCGCCGTGCCGAGCTTGTCGATTATGTCCGCAGCACCGTCGATGTATTCGTCCAGCTTGGTCGCGACGGCGGCAGCCGTCTCGTGACCGG
>JANOCM010000308.1:0-2631 GCA_031412175.1 Alphaproteobacteria bacterium | reverse complement strand
CTGCCGCTTTGCCTCGGCGTCGCGCTCGCCTCGGGCGCGCCGCTGTTCTCCGGGCTGATCGCCGGTGTCGTCGGCGGCATCGTGATCGGCGCCATCAGCCGGTCGCCATTGTCGGTGAGCGGGCCGGCCGCCGGCCTCACTGCCATCGTCTTCGGTGCGATCCAGAGCCTGCCGACCTTCGAGATCTTCCTGCTCGCCGTCTGCCTTGCCGGCGTAATGCAGGTCGGTTTCTCGCTCAGCCGTGGCGGCGTGCTCAGCGAGTTCGTGCCATCGTCGGTGATCGTCGGCATGCTGGCGGCGATCGGCATCATCCTCATTCTCAAGCAACTGCCCTATGCCATTGGCTATAATGGCGATTACGAGGGCAGCTTTTCCTTTGCCGAAGCCGGCGGCCGCAATACGCTCAGCCATCTCGTCGACATGCTGCGCAACCAGATCATCTGGGGTTCGGCGCTGATCGCCGCGCTGTCGATCGCCTTCCTGATCTGGTGGGACAAGGCCAAGCCCAAGGACGGGCCGTTGAAGCTGCTGCCCGGGCCGCTGGTCGTCGTCGTGTTCGGTGTCGTCGCCAATGCCGGCTTCGCGGCCTTCGCGCCAGGGCTGGCGATCAGCCCCGAACACCTCGTCCAGGTCCCCGTCGCCAAATCGGCGGACGAGTTCCTGGGCCTGTTCCGCACCCCCGATTTTTCGGCGATCGGCAACCCGCAGGTCTGGATCGCGGCGGTCACCATTGCCATCGTCGCCAGCCTCGAATCGCTGCTCAGCGTCAAGGCTGTCGACGAGATCGATCCCAAGCGCCGCGTCACCGACAAGAACCGCGAACTGCTGGCGCAGGGCATCGGCAACCTGGCATCGGGCATGATCGGCGGCATCCCGGTGACATCGGTCATCGTGCGCAGTTCGGCCAATGTCGAATCGGGGGCCGACAGCCGGCTCTCGACGATGCTGCACGGTACCTGGCTGCTGCTCAGCGTGGTGCTCATTCCCTTCTTGCTCAATCTGATCCCGCTGTCGGCGCTCGCCGCGGTGCTGATCATGACCGGCTACAAGCTGACCAAGCCCAAGCTGTTCACCGAACGCTGGAGCCATGGCTGGACGCAGTTCATCCCGTTCGTCGCGACGGTGGCGGCGATCCTGTTCACCGACCTGTTGATCGGCATCCTGATCGGCCTCGTCATCGGCTTCGGCTTTGTCATCGCGCGCAATTTCAGCACGGCGATCAGCTATGTCGAGTTCGGCAACACCTGCATGGTGCGCGCCCGCCGCGACCTGTACTTCATCCACAAGGTGCAGTTGCAGCGCGCGCTGGGGCGGATACCCGACAATTGCGACGTGCTGATCGACCTGTCGGCGACGAGCTATGTCGATCTCGACAATATCGACATCATCAACGCCTTTGCCAAGGGCGCGCCGTTCCGCAACATCAAGCTGCTCGTGAAGGGCGATGCCACCGGCCGCAGCGCTTCGCAGATCGAGGCCCCGCTCAAGAAGGTGCGTTTCGCATGAACGAGTACAAGCAGCTGCTGCTCGCCAACCGCGCCTGGGCGGCCGAACAGCTCCACGACGATCCCGATTATTTCACCCGTCACCTGGTCGGCCAGCGGCCGGAATTCCTGTGGATCGGCTGTTCCGACAGCCGGGTGTCGCCCGACCAGATGACCGATTCGACCCCCGGCGGGCTGTTCATCCACCGCAATGTCGCCAACCTCGTCTCGACGTCGGACCTCAACCTGATGTCGGTGCTGCAATATGCCGTCGACGTGCTCGAAGTGCCGCACATCATCGTCTGCGGCCATTATGGCTGCGGCGGCATCATCGCGGCGCTGGATGGCGGCGTCGAAGGTCCGATCGACCGCTGGCTGGAGAACGCCCGCGAGGTCCATGCCAACCACGCCCCCGAGATCGACGCGATGCCCGATCATCAGGGCAAGGTGAATCGCTTCGTCGAATGCAATGTCCGCGACCAGATCGTGAAGCTGGCCAAGACCGCGACGGTGCAGGGCGCCTTTGCCCGCAAGACGGGGCTGTGCCTGCACGGCTGGGTATACGACATGCGCGACGGCCATCTGAAGCCGTTGGTGGAAATCGACGCGACGACGGTGCTCGAGGAGATTCCGCCGCCAGAGCGCGTGCTGGTTTAGGGGGGCAACTCCCTCCCCCCATCGCCGAAGGCGACCTCCGGTCGCGCTGGGAGGGCGACTCGCGCAGCGAGCAGGGTGGGGGTCGCAAGTGCCGAAGCGAGTGAACCCCCACCCCGCTCGGCTGGCGCCGAGTCGCCCTCCCCGCAAGGGGGCGGGAGGGGGCTCAGCCCGCGCGCAACCCGTCGCTGATCATCCCGGCGGCCACCACGGCCACGGCCTCCGGCGACAGGCTTTCATCCCAGACGCCGAAGCGCAGGCCGAGGAAGACGTTCATCCCCATGATCGCCCAGGCGCGGATGGTCATGTCGCCGTCGGAAATCTCGCCGCGACCGAAGGCGGCGGTCAGTGACGCGGCATAGCCTTCAGCGATCTCGCGGTAATGGCGGCGATAGGCGTCTTCGGCGACAAAGGCGCTTTCGTCGATGATCCGGTACAGCGCCTTGTGCTGGCGAACAAAGGCGATGAACGCGGCGATCCCCGCGCGTTCGCC
>JANOCM010000307.1:0-2123 GCA_031412175.1 Alphaproteobacteria bacterium | reverse complement strand
CGACGTCGGCAACACCAATATCGTCTTCGCCATCTGCGACGGCGAAACGATCAAATGGCGCTGGCGCATCAGCACCGATGGCCAGCGCACCGCCGATGAATATGCCGTCTGGCTGCACCAGCTGATGCAGCTCGAAGGCGTCGAGCGCGGGCTGATCGACGCCGCGATCATCGCCACCGTCGTGCCGCCGACGCTGTTCAACCTGCAGCATCTCTGTCGCAAATATTTCAGCGTCGAGCCAATGGTTGTTGCCATCGGCAGCCTCAACCTCGGCCTGCGCATTGACATGCCCAACCCGGCGGAGGTCGGTGCCGACCGGCTCGTCAACGCCGTCGCCGCCCATGCCGCGCACCCGGGCAATTTGATCGTCGTCGATTTCGGCACCGCCACGACCTTCGATGTCGTCTCCGCCGATGGCGCCTATCGGGGGGGCGTCATTGCGCCGGGCATCAACCTCTCGATGGACGCGCTCTACCAGGCCGCCGCCAAGCTGCCGCGCATCGCCGTGGAGCCGCCGCAGAGCCCCGGTGGCGGCAATCTGGGGGTGATCGGCAAGGGCACCGTCCATGCCATGCAGTCGGGCGTCTTCTGGGGCTATGTCGGCCTTATTGAAGGATTGGTGCAGCGCATTACATCAGAGATCACGGGACCGGTGACGGTGATCGCCACTGGCGGTCTTGCCACATTGTTCAACCGTCATACTTCTGCCATCGATAGCGTCGATGGCGACCTGACAATTCGCGGTTTGATCCGCATTCATGCCCTCAATCAGGGCCAATAGACCGACAGAAAAGAACAAGAATTTAATGAAACCCGGTAAAGAACTGATTTTCCTGCCCTTGGGCGGGTCTGGCGAGATTGGCATGAACGTCAACCTCTATGGCTGCAACGGCAAATGGGTGATGGTCGACCTCGGCATGACCTTTGCCGACCCGAGCTACCCCGGCGTCGAACTGGTGCTGCCCGATCTGAGCTTCATCGAGGATCGCGCCGCCGATCTGCTCGGCATCGTGCTGACCCATGGCCATGAAGACCATATCGGCGCGATTCCCTATCTCGCCAATGATCTCGGCGTGCCGCTCTATGCGACGCCGTTCACGGCCGGGTTGATCGCCAAGAAGCTGGAGGAGGAGGGCATCGCCAAGGAGGTGAAGCTCAACATCATCCCCATGGGCGGCACCTTGAAGCTCGGCGATTTCGCCTTCCGCTATGTCGCGCTGGCGCATTCGATCCCCGAGGGCAATGCGCTCGTCATCGACACGCCCTATGGCCGCATCTTCCACACCGGCGACTGGAAGCTCGACGACGGCCCGTTGCTCGGCAGCCCGGCGAGCGCCGCGGAACTGACCGCGATCGGCGACAGCGGCGTCCTCGCCATGGTCGGCGATTCGACCAATGTCTTCAACGAAAAGGCCTCGGGCAGCGAGACCGATGTCCGCGAAGGCCTGCTGAAGGTCGTCAAGGCGCGCAAGAAGGGCCGGGTCGTGGTCACCACCTTCGCGTCCAACGCCGCGCGCCTGGCAACGCTCGGCTGGGTCGCCAAGGAAACCGGCCGCCACCTGGTGCTCGCCGGCCGCTCGATGGACCGCATCACCCAGGTTGCCAAGGCGACGGGGTATCTCAAGGATATGCCACCGACCCTGTCGTGGAACGATGCCGCCAACATGGACCCGTCGAAGCTGCTGATCCTGTGCACCGGCGCCCAGGGCGAGCCGATGGCGGCGCTCAGTCGTATCGCCGATGGCTCGCACCCGGCGCTGAAGCTCGAAAAGGGCGATCTCGTCGTCTATTCGTCGAAGCAGATCCCCGGCAACGAACTCGCCATCGGCCGCGTCCAGAACGCCCTGGCGACGCGCGGCATCGAGGTCATCACCGAGAAACAGGCGCATGTCCACGTCTCGGGCCACCCCGGCCGGCCCGAGCTCGAGGCTATGTACGAATGGATCCGCCCCGAAATGGCGATTCCTGTGCACGGCGAGCGCCGCCACATGGAGGCGCATGCCGCGCTGGCGCTCGCCAATGGCGTCAAGAAGGCGATGGTGCCGATCAACGGCAGCGCCATCCGCCTCGCCCCCGATGGCCCGAAACTGCTCAGCCATGAAAAGGCCGGGCGGCTGGTGCTC
>JANOCM010000306.1:0-4915 GCA_031412175.1 Alphaproteobacteria bacterium | reverse complement strand
TGATCGGCGGTGACGATCAGCAGCGTGTTGTCCCAGGTCGCGGCGGTATCGGCGCGGTTGACCCAGTCGATCACCGCCTGGACCATGTTCTCGGATTCAAGCTGGTCCTCGATCATGCGGGCGGTGCTGTTGCCATGTTCGGCGCGATCGACGCCGCCGGCTTCCGACATCAGGTAGAAGCCCCTGCCCTGGCGACCGACGACGTTCAGCGCTGCAATCGTCATTTCGCCGAGCGTCGGAACGTTGGTCTTGGGCGGCTGCTGGCAGGCGACACCGGGGCCGACCGCGACACCGTTGGTGACGCAATTCGGCAGGTTGCGGGCCGGGTCGTAGACTTCGTGCAGGGTCGGGTTGGTGCTGGCGCCGGCACGGTTGTACTGGTGGCTGTTGTCGCCGCGGATGACCATCGCGACGCGGCGCGGCGGCTTGACAGTGCCGTTGGCGAGCGCCTGGATCGGGGCGCGCTCCTGAAGCAGCGGCCACTTCAGCGCGTTGAGGCCGGTGGTGTTGGTGCCAGCCTTGAGATCGGCCCATTGCGATGCCGAAATCCAGCTGTAGTTCGGCGTGCGCGGGTTGCCATTGTCGTCGAAATCTGGATTGCCGGTGCCGGCGATGACATCGAGCTTGCCCGACGAGAACTAGTCGGCAGCAAGCTGGGTGCGGTTGGCGCGCGCTGTGTTGGGGGCGCCGCCAAGCGCCGCCGGGGTGGCATCGGCGAACTGCACCGACGAGACGACGCCGGTGGTCTTGCCGACAAGGCGGGCGGCATCGATCAGGTCGGTGATGGTGACCTGCGGCACACCTTCGCCGTTGACGTTGATGGAATTGTTGTAGCTGCGGACGCCCGAAGCCAGCGACGAAGCGGTGTTGCCCGAATCGGGGTGGGCAAAGCGGCTCCATTCATAACCGGCGAAACCGGCGGGATAGGCGGCATAGCCTGTGGCGAGCGAATTGCCGGCGACGGGGGTGCGATCCCAGAACTTGGCGGTGTCGTAAACGACCGCCGCCTGCTGGCCACGCCCGAGGATCGGGAAGTTGTTGTTCTGGATGACGCCGTTCACGATCGTCGGCTCGGTGCTGTAGACGCTGTTCGGCACGCCGTCTTCGCGCAGCGGATAGGTCGCGACATGGATCTTCTTGAAGCCCGCGCCATCGGTGACCAGCGGGCGGCCGAGATACATGCGGGCGGCATCGTAAACGGTTTCACCGCCGCCATCGTTGATGATGACGATGACGTTCTTGACGCCAGGGATTGCAACGGGTGTGGCCGCCCGCGCAGCCTGGGCCGACAGCAGCGCCGTCCCGATCAACAACATCGTCTTCATTGGCTTCAGGTCCCCTTGGATTGACCCGAAACTCATGCCGACGATTCATTAAACTCCCGATGAAGTTCAAAGAAGGTTAAATGACAATCACGGTTAACGGCGGTGCCCGGCTGCGGCAGGTTGACCCAGCCGATCAGGCGCCGCGGCCTATGGCGGCGTCACCTCGACCAGCAGCTTGCCGAAATTGCCGCCGGTATACAGGTCCTTGACCGCCGTTGCGGCGTTTTCGAGGCCGGGGCGAATGTCCTGCCGGGTCTTCAGCTTGCCCTCGAGCATCCAGCCGAGCATTGCCTGGCCGCTTTCGGCGAAACGCGCGGCGAAATCGGTGACGATGAAGCCGCGGATGGTCAGCCGGCGCATCAGGATCATCGTCCAGAACCCCGGCGGCTCGCTGGCTTCGGTGGCGTTGTAGCTGCTGATCATGCCGCACAGCGCGATGCGGCCGAACAGCTTCATGCGCTTCATGACCTGCACCATGATGTCGCCGCCGACATGTTCGAAATTGATGTCGATGCCATCGGGCGCCAGCCGGTCGAGTTCCGCCCCGACATCCTGCGACTTGTAGTCGATGCAGGCGTCGAAACCGAGTTCATCGACGACATAGTCGCACTTGGCCTTGCCGCCGGCGATGCCGATGACGCGGCAGCCCTTGATCTTGGCGATCTGGCCGACGATCTGCCCGACGCCGCCGGCCGCCGCGCTGACCACCAGGGTCTCGCCCGGCTTGGGCTGGCCGATGTCCATCAGCCCGAAATAGGCGGTGGGGCCGACAAGGCCCAAGGTGCCGAACGCCGCTGCCAGCGGCACGCCGGGGATTTCGGGCAGCCGGCTGAGTCCGGTGCCGTCGGTGATCATGATGTCGGCCCATTCGCCAAGGCCGGCGTAAAGATCGCCCGGGTTGACCCCGGCCTTGCGGCTGTCGACGACGCGGCCGCAGACGCCGCCGCGCATCGGCGCACCGACCTCGACCGGCGGCATATATTGCTCCTGGTCGCTCATCCAGATGCGGTTGGTCGGATCGAGCGACAGATAGGTGACGCGCAGTGAGAACTGGCCGTCGTGCAGTTCGGGCAGTGCCTCGTTGCCGTAAACCAGGTCACCATCGGCGATATCGCCGACCGGGCGCCTTGCCAGCCGCCAGACGTTGCGGTTCGTCATGATGTCTCTCCCCGTTCGAGGCCGAGTGCCGCACGTTCGGTGCGTTCGGCCTCGGCAAAACCGATACCCTGCGCGGCGTAGAATGCCATCCTGTCGAAATAGCCGCGTTGCCGGACGATCAGCCCGTCACGGACTTCGAAACAGCCGCAGCCGCGCACCCCCAGCGGATCCGACCATTCGAGAATCGCCCAGTCGCCGGCCTCGTGAAGCGCCTCGACGATGCACAGCATCGTGGCGCGGGCAAACTCCATCTCGAACATCGCGCGAATCGCGGCGCGCCCGGCCAGCGGCGCATAGACGACCTGATGGTTGACCGCCTCTTCGGCATATAGCCCCGTCAGCCTGTCGATATCGCCGGCGTTGAAGGCGGCGACCCAGGCGCGAACCACGTTGCCGGTGGTCATTGCCGGGCTTCCGCGGCCAGCACGCGGATAAGGAAGGCATCGACGGCCGCGGCGGCGACGGGCTCGGTCATGGTCGGAGCATGGCCGACATCGGCCACCTCGACCACCGTCATTTCGGGCAGCCGTCGTGCCATTTCGGCCTGGGTGGTTTGGGCGAGCACATCGGACCGTTCGGCGCGCAGGCTGAGCACCGGCAGGCCCTGCAGCGCCGCCAGCGCCGTCCACAAATCGGTGCCGGCGTCGGCGTTGGGCAGGCGGAACGCCTCGGCGATGCGCGGGTCGTAATCGAAGACCACCCGCCCCGACGGCGTCAGCTTGCACAGCCGTTTGGCAAAGCCCAGCCAGTCGTGGAGGCTCCAGTTCGGGTAGATGTCGTGGTTGCGCGCCGCGAGATCGCGGGCGGCGTGCACCCAGGTCGGCCAATTGGCCTGGCGGCCGACATTGGCGCGCATGCGTTGCAGCCCGGCGGGTTCGATGGCTGGGCCGATGTCGTTCAAGATGACGCCGGCCATCGCCGGGCGGTGGCCCGTCGTCAGCATCAGCGCCAGGACGCCGCCGACCGACGAGCCGATGGCGACAAAGCGGCCGATTTTCGCCGCGTCGATCAGCAGCCCGAGATCGAGCAGGTACGACATCGGCACATAGGTCAGCGAATCGCGCGGCCACGCCGATTCGCCGCGGCCGCGCAGATCGACCGCGACGATGCGCCACTGGTTGGCAAGGCGTTCCCCCAGGGCTTCGAAATCGGCGGCGGTGCGGGTCAGCCCCGGGATGCACAACAGTGTCGGGCGGTCGGCCGGCACATCGGGGGCGGCGGCGAGTTCACGCCAGTGCAGTCGCAAGCCATCGCCCGACCAGTAATAGCCGTCGGTCCACCGGGTGATCGGGGATGCTGCTGCCGCCCAGCCTGCCGCCATGCCTGCCGCCCCCTTTCGTGACCTTCGATTATTTTGACTCAGACTCAGTTGCCGCGCTATAAGCCACGGCTCCCGGGGGGGATAAGGAAGAAGCAAGGCAGTGGCAACGCGCGCAATCGATTCTCGCATCGCAGACACACGCATGAAGTCCGACCAGCGCGCCGACCAGCGCGCCGACGTGCGTAGCGACAGCCGTGCGCGCCGTTATGACCCCGCCGAAACCAAGCAGCGCGTCCTTGCTGCTGCGCACATGCTGTTTTCGACCAAAGGCTTCGCCAGTACCGGCACCGCCGACATCGCCCGCGAGGCGGATGTGTCCGAAGGTTCGATCTTCTACCATTTCGGGTCGAAAAAGGCGCTGCTCGCCGAACTCGGCGCGCGCCACGGCCAGATGATGATCGAGGCGATGGAGGGTGGTGACGCGCTCGAAGACCTTGAGCCCGGCATCATCATCCCGCGTGTCTTCGAGTTCTGCCGCAACAACATGCTGTGGGAAGGCATCACCGGATCCGAATGCGAAGTCGGCAAGCCGGCGATCATCAAGAACCCCGACGCCGAACCCTTCTACCACGCCGCCAAGGCGACGACGACCGAATGGATCCACCACCAGATGACCGTCGCGATGGCCAAGCACGGCATCACCGATGTCGATATCGAGCTTGCCGCCTCGTTCACCCATCATATCGTCGGCGATGCCATCGAACGCATCCTGACCGCGACGACGGTCGAAGAATCCGATCGCGTCGAGCGCGAAACCGTCCGCTTCGTCCGCGCCGCCTGCGGCTATCCGACCGCCTGACTTGGCCGCCTTCGCCCCGTCGCGGGCCATTCTCGAACTCGGCGACGATTTCTATGATGTTGTCCGCCCGGCGGCGTTCCCGCAGACGACCTTGCGCTTCCGCAACGACCGCGCTGCGGCTGAAATCGGCCTCGACGGGCTGAGCGACGCCGACTGGATCGGCCATTTCGGGCGATTCGCGGCATTGCCCGGCAGCCTCGATGCGCCGCTGGCGCTGCGCTACCACGGCCACCAGTTCCGCACCTACAATCCCGATCTCGGCGACGGCCGCGGCTTTCTGTTCGCGCAGTGCGTGGACGATGCCGGCCGGCT
>JANOCM010000305.1:0-3517 GCA_031412175.1 Alphaproteobacteria bacterium | reverse complement strand
CTCGCCGCGCGCCACCCGGTCGGCGGCATGGCGGCGATGGACGGGCATGATTATGCCGACATGGTCGAACAATCGCCGGTCGATACCGTCGTCGTCGAATATCGCGAGCCTTCGGTCGATGGCCGGCCGGGGCGATTGGTCGGCTGCTGCCTGACCGACAAGCAAAGCGACGGCCTGTCGATGATCTACAGCTTCTACGAGCCCGACTGCGCGACGCGGCGCGGGCTGGGCAGCTTCATCATCCTCGATCACATCACCCGATCGGCGCGCGCCGGCCTGCCCTATGTCTATCTCGGCTACTGGATCGAAGGCTGCGACCGCATGGCCTACAAGCGGCATTTCCAGCCGGCGGAAGCGCTGCTGGCGGGGGTTTGGAAAGCGATGAAATGACTCCCTCCCCCTTGCGGGGAGGGAGTTAGATACCCGCCCTGCTCATCAAATCCGCCGTCGACGCATCGAACGCGCCGCCGCCGCCCGCCATCACCGCCGTGGCCATTTCCTTGCCGAGCTCGACGCCCATCTGGTCGAACGGATTGATGCCCATCACCGCCGCGGCAACGAATGTCCGGTGCTCGTAGAACGCCAGCAGCGCGCCCAGCGTCATCGGATCGAGCCGATCGAGCAGGATTGTCGCCGACGGCCGGTTGCCAGGGAAGGTCTTCGCCGCCGCCAGCGCACGGTCGCCGCCGGTCAGCGCCAGCGCTTCGTCGAAGCTCCGCCCCTGCATCAGCGCTGCCCCTTGGGCAAAGCAGTTGGCGAGCAGCTGGCGGTGGTGGGTCGCCGGCAGGCGATGGCCGGGTTCACGCACCGCGACGAACTCGACTGGGCCGACCACCGTGCCCTGGTGGAGCAGCTGGAACACCGCATGCTGGGCATCGGTGCCGGTGCCGCCCCAGGTAACGGCGGCGGTCGGCGCGTCGACCGGCACGCCGTCGCGGGTCACCGACTTGCCGTTCGATTCCATCTCGAGCTGCTGGAGGAACGACGGCAACAGCCGCAACCGCTCGTCGTAGGCAAAGACGGCGCGGGTGCTCTGCCGCCGGTAGCGCGCCGCCCAGACATCCAATAGTCCGGCAAGCAGCGGCGCGTTGCGGTCGGCGCGGGTGTCGCGAAAATGCGCATCCATCGCATTGGCACCGGCGAGCAGCTGCTCGAAATCCGCCCAGCCGCAGCGCAGCGCCAGCGGCAGGCCGACAGCCGACCACAGCGAATAGCGGCCACCGACGGTTTCGGCGAAGGGCAGCACCGCGCCGGCGCCCCAGGCCTGCGCCTTTGCCGGCGCCGCCGTGACCGCGGCGGTGCGCGAAGCCGGATCGGCGATGCCGGCGCCGCGCAACCAGTCGAGCGCCGAGGCGGCGTTGGTCATGGTTTCGGTGGTGGTGAAGGTTTTCGATACGACGATGATGCGGGTGCGCTGCGGATCGCACCGCGCGATGGCGCGGGCCAGCGCCTCGCCATCGATGTTGGCGACGACATGGATGCGCGGGCCGTCGCCATCACGCCCCAGCGCATCGACGAGCAGCGCGGGGCCCAGCGCCGATCCGCCGATGCCGATGTGGAGCACGTCGCGGACGCCTTCGCTCCGCCACTGCGCCGCCAGCGCGCCGAGCGCCGCATGGCCGGCGTTGGCGGCGACGACATCGGCGAGCGCGCCAGTGCCGCGTTCGGCGACATGGGTGGCGGCGCGGGCTTCGCTGGGGTTGACCACCGCGCCGGCGAACAGTTTTGCCCGCCAGCCGGCGACATCGGTTTCCTTGGCCAGCGCCAGCAGCGCGGCGATCACCTCGGCGCTGGCCGACAGTTTCGAAAAATCGAAATGCACCCCGGCGACATCGAGGCCCAGCGCCGCCAGCCGCCCGGGTTCGGCGGCGAAAAGCCCGGCGATCGGCGCGGGCGCAAGGGTGCGGAGCAGGCTGTCGGCGGTCGTCATGCGCACGACCATGGCCGATGAACGTGAAGAGTCCAAGACGGTGCACCTCGCCTTGCACCCGGAAACACTTGACCGCGCCCGCCGGCGGCGTCAGGCCAGCCGCGTCATGTCGACCAGCCTGTCCGAAATCCGCGCCCAGCACATGGCGCGCAGCGAACGCCAGAAAGCGGCGGTGAGCAGTGTCGTGCGCCTGCTGGCGACCGCGGCGCTGATCGCGCTGGGCCTGCGCACCTTCGTCTATGAACCGTTCAACATCCCGTCGGAATCGATGCTGCCGCGGCTGCTGATCGGCGATTATCTGTTCGTCGCCAAATGGCCCTATGGCTATGGTCGCTATTCGCTGCCGCTCGGCCTGCCGCTGTTCGACGGCCGCATCGCCGGGGCGCTGCCGGCGCGCGGCGACATCATCGTCTTCAAGACGCCGCGCGATAATCGCACCGATTTCATCAAGCGCGTCATCGGGCTGCCGGGCGACCGCGTGGCGATGGCCGACGGCCAGATCGTCCTGAACGGCGTGCCGGTCACCAAGCGCCGCAGCGGCGATTTCATCGTGCCCGCCAACGACGGCTGCGATTCCGGTCCTGGCCGCCCCGATTTCCGTACCCGCGACGCCGCCGGCGCCAGCGTCTGCCGCTACCCGGCCTTCACCGAAACGCTGCCCGATGGCCGCAGCTTCAGCGTCATCGACCAGATCGCCGGCGATGTCCGCGACACGACCGCACCGGTGACGGTCCCCGCCGGCCATGTCTTCGTGCTCGGCGACAATCGCGACGATTCGGCCGACAGCCGCTTCAGCATCGCCGAAGGCGGCGTCGGGCTGGTGCCGCTCGCCAACATCATCGGCCGAGCCGACCGCATCTTCTTCTCGATCGCGCCCGGCCCCGGCCTGACGTTGCGCCGCGATCGCATCGGGAAAGCGCTTTGAGCCACAGCGACGTCGAACTGCGCGCCTGGGCCAGCGCCCGGCTCGGGCATGATTTCGCCGATATCGGCCTTGTCCGCCGCGCGCTGACCCACAACAGCATGGGCCAGGGCGCCAACAGCTACCAGCGGCTCGAATTCCTCGGCGATCGGGTGCTCGGCTGTGCGGTCGCCGCCTGGCTTTACGGCGCGCACGACGAAGCCGAGGGCCGGCTGACGGCGCGGCTGCACGCGCTCGTCGAAGGCCCGGCCAATGCCGAAGTGGCGCGCGCCCTGGGCGTGCCCGACTTGCTGATCATGGAGCCGAGCGCGCGCGGCAAGGGGTTGCACCAGGGCGACAATGTCCTCGGCGACGTGGCCGAGGCGCTGGTCGCGGCGCTGTTCATCGATGGCGGCTGGGCGATTGCCGAAGCCTTTGTGCGGCGTGAATGGCAGCGACTGCTCGATGCCGGGCCGCGGCTGCTTGCCGACCCGAAATCGCGGCTGCAGGAATGGGCGCTGAAACGCCGCCGCGGCATGCCCCTCTATGCCGTTGTCGATCGCCAGGGCCCCGACCATGCGCCGCGCTTTACCATCGAGGTGCAGGTGCGCGGCGAAACCCCGGCGCGCGGCACCGGCGCCAACAAGCAGGAGGCCGAAAAGGCCGCTGCCGAAGCCCTGCTTTTG
>JANOCM010000304.1:0-3995 GCA_031412175.1 Alphaproteobacteria bacterium | reverse complement strand
ACGCCTTCGAGCTGCATCAGCTGGTGCAGCCAGACGGCATATTCATCGGCGGTGCGCTGGCCATCGGTGCTGATGCGCCAGCGCCATTTGATCGTTTCGCCGTCGCAGATGGCGAAGACGATATTGGTGTTGCCGACGTCGATGGCGAGCAGCATGGGTCCCCTCCCCTACAGCGCAAATACTTCGCCGGCATGGACCGGACGCAGGCTGCCGTCGTCAAGCCGAAGCGCCAGCGCGCCATCGGGTTCAAGGCCTTCGAAGCAGCCTTCGAGTGTTTCATGGCCCAGCCGGGCGGCGATGCGGTCACCCAGCCCGGCGGCGAGCGCCAGCCAGCGGCTGCGGATCGTATCGAACCCTTGCGCCGCCCAAAGCCCGCGATATTCGGCAAAAGCGGTCATCAGCATGGCCAACAGTTCGGTCGTCGCCGGCACCGGCACGCCGGCGGCGGTGAGCGACGTGGCCGGGCGCTCGGTTCCGGCGGGATATGACGCCAGATTGACGCCGAAGCCGATCACCAGCCCATCGCCGCTGCGTTCGAGCAGGATGCCCGACACCTTGACGCCATCGAGCAACAGGTCGTTGGGCCATTTCAGCGCGACACGATCCCCCAGCCCCAGCGCCGCGTGCAGCGCCAGCGCGGCGACGAACGACAGCTGCTGCACCGGGCCTTCAGCGCGCACCAGCACCGATGCCATCAGATTGCCGGCGCCATCGCACCAGGCGCGGCCGCGGCGGCCGCGGCCCGCGGTCTGGCGGTCGGCGAGCACCCAATGGCCATCGGGCAGATCGTCCGCCCGCGCCAGCAGCCAGTCGTTGGTCGAACCCACCTCGGCGAGGTGGGTGAACGGCGCGGTGTTCAACCGCCCACCGCAAACAGCGCCGCCGACGCGCGCCCGGCGGCCGCGACGATCGGCGTCATCACCAGCATGCCGACGGGCGAGCAGAACAGCGCCGCCGCGGCGATCATTGCGCCGTTGGTGCGGCCGCCGTCGGTCACCACCGCCACGCCGGGTTCATCGAAATACATGACCTTGACGAGGCGCAGGTAGTAATAGGCAGCGACCACCGAGGTGACGAAGCCGATGATCGCCAGCGGCACCAGCCCGGCGGCGATGGCGGCCTGGAACACCGCGAATTTCGGCCAGAAACCGAGCAGCGGCGGGATGCCGGCGAGGCTGAACATGAAGATCGCCAGCGCCGCGGCGAGGCCGGGACGCACCTTCGACAGCCCGCTGAGATCGCTGAGCAGTTCGACCGCGGCACCATCGGCGCGGCGCAGCTGCAGCACGACAAGAAAGCTGCCGAGCGTCATCGCCAGATACACGGCGGTGTAGAACAGCAAAGCCTCGATCCCCAATGGCGACGCCGCCGCCAGCCCGACCAGCGCAAAGCCGATATTGGCGATCGACGAATAGGCGAGCAGCCGCTTGACGTTGGTCTGGCCGATGGCACCGACCGCGCCGAGGCCCATCGAGGCGACGGCAAGGAAGATGACGATCTGCTGCCAGTCGATCGCCATAGGCCCGAAGGCGCCGACGAGGACGCGCACCATCCGGCCGAGCGCCGCGGCCTTGGGCGCCGCCGAGAAGAAGGCTGCAACGGGCGTCGGCGCGCCTTCATAGACATCGGGGGTCCACATGTGGAACGGCACGGCGGAGATCTTGAAGGCGAGGCCCGACAGGATGAACACCAACCCGACAAGGATGCCGAGTGAGCGCGTCTGTTGGCCGCCGAGCACCGCATGGACGGTATCGAAGCCAGTCGACCCGGCAAACCCGTACACCAAAGTGATGCCGTACAGCAGGATGCCAGAGGCAAGCGCACCGAGGACGAAATATTTGAGCCCCGCCTCCGACGACCGCGTCTCGCCGCGATGAAAGGCGGCGAGGACGTACGACGCGAGGCTGGTCAGTTCGAGGCCGACATAGAGCGACAGCATGTCGTTGGCGCTGACCATCATGCACATGCCCAATGTCGCCAGCATCAGCAGCACCGGATATTCGAACCGGCCGGTCTTGGCATCAGACAGATAGGGCAGCGCCAGCAGCATCGAGGCGGCCGCGGCAGCGAGGATCAGCACCTTCAGAAACGCCGAAAAGCCATCGGCGACATAGAGCCCGTCAAAGGCAATCTGACGCGTCGCCGGATCGTCGAGCAAGGTCGCGCCGGCCAGCCCGAGGATCAGCACGCAAACCCAGGTCAGGCCCTTCAACGCGCGATCGCCGCCGCCGAAGGTGCCGAGCATCAGCGCCAGCAAGGACCCGGCGGTCAGCACCGCTTCCGGCCCGGCGATGGCGATCGAGGCAAAGGTCGGGTTCATCGATGCGCCTCGGGCTCGGCCGCCATGGCGGCTGGGAGCAGATTGACCGGCAGGCCGGGCGTCAGCGTCATCCGCGTCGGCAGCGTCGCCAGCTCGCGGCCGTCGAGTCGCGCGACGATGCTGGCGATCGCCGGCTTCATCGGCGCCTGGAAGCTTTTGGGATAGATGCCCATCCACAGCACGGCGGCGGTGATCGGCAGCAGGATTGCGACTTCGCGCATACTCAGGTCCGGCATGGCGCGGGTGTCGTCGCCGGCGGCGGCGCCAAAGGCGATACGGCGGTACAGCCACAGCATATAGGCAGCCCCCAGGATGATGCCCGTCGTCATCACGAACGTCGCCCAGGTGCTGGTCTGGTAGAGGCCGATGAGCACCAGGAACTCGGCGACGAAGCCGCTGGTCGCCGGCAGGCCGACGCTCGCCATGGTGAAGAACAGCAGCAGCAGCGCATAACGCGGCATGGTATCGGCGAGCCCGCCATAACGCCCGATCTCGCGGGTGTGCAGCCGATCATAGACGACACCGACGCACAGGAAGAGCGCGCCTGAGACGAGGCCGTGGCTGAGCATCATCACGAGGCTGCCCTCGATGCCCTGGGTGTTGAGCGCGAACAGCCCGGCGGTGACGAACGCCATATGCGCGACCGACGAATAAGCGATCAACTTTTTCATGTCGTTCTGCACCAGCGCGACGAGGCTGGTGTAGACGACAGCCACCATCGACAGGCCGAACACCAGCCAGATCAGCTGCGCCGAGGCATCGGGGAACATCGGCAGCGAGAAGCGCACGAAACCATAGCCGCCGAGCTTGAGCAGCACGCCGGCGAGGATCACCGAGCCGGCGGTCGGCGCCTCGACATGCGCATCGGGCAGCCAGGTGTGGACCGGCCACATCGGCATCTTGACCGCGAACGAGGCGAAGAACGCCAGGAACAGCCAGAATTGCGCACCCGGCGTGAAATTCCACCGCGACAGCACTCCGATATCGGTGCTGCCGGCCTCCCCCACCATGTAGATCATGCCGACGAGCATGAGCACCGAGCCGAGCAGCGTGTAGAGGAAGAATTTGTAGCTGGCATAGATGCGCCGCGCGCCGCCCCAGATGCCGATGATCAGGAACATCGGGATGAGGCCGGCTTCGAAGAACAGATAGAACAGGAAAATGTCGCGCGCCGCAAAAGTGCCGATCATCAGCGATTCCATGATCAGGAACGCCGCCATATATTCGGGCACGCGTTTCTGGACGCTTTCCCAAGATGCCAGGATGCACAGCGGCATCAGGAAGACGCTGAGCAGGATCAGCATCAGCGCTATGCCGTCGATGCCGAGGTGCCAGTCGAGATAGGGGGCGAACAGCGGCAGCTTCTCGACGAACTGGAAGCCGGTCGCGGCATTTTCATAGCCCGACCACAGCATCAGCCCGAGCGCGAACTCCACCAGCGTCGTCACCAGCGCGACGATCCGCGCGCGTTGCGCATCGACGCCGGGCAGGCCAACCAGCACGACGGCCGCCAGCACCGGCAACAGGATCATGATCGACAGGATGGGCATCACTGGCCACCCATCGTTAGGCCGCTGCCAAGCGAGAACCAGGCCGCCGCGGCGGCGAGCCCGGTCAGCATGACGAGTGCATAGGAATAGACATAGCCCGATTGAAAGCGCCCCGCCGCACGCGC
>JANOCM010000303.1:0-2707 GCA_031412175.1 Alphaproteobacteria bacterium | reverse complement strand
CCAGACCCTCCTCTACGCCTCGGTCACCCGCGGCTTCAAATCGGGCGTCATCAACGTCGGCTCGCAGAACGACGTCATCAACCCCGAATACGCCTGGGGTTATGAAGCAGGCATCAAGTCCTCCGCACTCGATGGCAAGCTCGCCGGCAGCATCGCCGCTTTCTACATCGACTATACCGATCTCCAGGTCGGCTTCGTCGGCGCCGACAGTGTCGTCACCACCGTCAACGCCGCTTCGGCGCGCAACTATGGCCTGGAAATCGAACTGCGCGCCAAGCCGGCAACTAACTGGAATTTCGAACTTTTTGCTACCTATCTCAATGCCAAGTACAAGGATTTCACCACCGGCGACTATCGCCAGGGCTTTGCCCAGGTCGACCTGTCGGGCAACCGCCTGTCGAACGCGCCGGAATTCAGCTTCCGTGCCGCCACCGATTTCACCATTCCGTTGGGCGATGCCAAGCTCAACCTGCGCGGCGATCTCAACTGGCAGGACCGGGTGTTCTTCACCGAATTCAACAACGCCGATGCGACGCAAGGCCCGTACGCAACGATCAACGGCGGCATCAAATACACCTCGGCGAGCGGGGCGTGGTCGGTCGATGTCTGGGGCCGCAACCTCACCAACAAGTTCATCATCAGCAACAACATCATCACCGCGCCGCTGTATAACAGCATCCGCGTCGGCTCGCTGGCGCCGCCACGCACCTATGGCGTGACGCTCGGCGTGAACTTCTGACGTGGCGACGGCCGGATCGCGCTTCTCGTTCGATCCGGCCGACCCCGGCCTGCTCGCCGACCCCTATCCGGTCTTTGCCCGGCTGCGCGCCGAAGATCCGGTGCACTGGTCGGACCATGGTTTCTGGGTCACCACCCGCCACGAGGATGTGCGCGGCGTCATCATGGACCGCGCCCGCTTCGGCCAGGGCGATTTCGTCCCCAATATCCAGCTGTTCTACGGCCCCGATTTCGATGTCCTCTCGCACCCGGCGTACCGCTGGCTGTCGGAAGTCTTCGTCTTCCAGGATCCGCCGCGCCACACCCGCCTGCGCGGCCTCGTCACCCAGGCGCTGACCGCCCGGCGCGTTGCCGCGATGCGCCCGCGCATCCAGGCGATCTGCGACGACCTCATCGATCGGCTCGCCGCCCGCGGCCACATGGAGGTCATCCATGATTTCGCCTACCAGCTGCCGACGCGGGTGATGTGCGACATGCTCGGCATCACCGACGAAGAAGCCTCGCCGACGATGCTCGAGGACCTCAACCGCGCCATCGCCGAAAGCTTCCTCGTCTTCGGCATGGAGGCGCTGCCCGCCGATGTGCTCGCCCGCGCCGATGCGCAGATGCTGTTCATGGAGGATTTCTTCGCCGGCATCTTCGCCGCCAGGCGCATCGCCCCGCGCGACGACCTGGCGACCGATCTGCTCAACGCCAAGGACGGCAACTCCAGCCTGACCGAGCGCGAGATGGTCACCGTCGCCATCGCGCTGTTCGGCGCCGGGTTCGAGACCACCGCCCACATGATCGGCAACGGCCTGCTGACCTTTGGGAGATACCCGGGCGAATGGGCAAAACTCGTCGCCGATCCGGGCCTCGCCAAAGGCGCCAGCGATGAAGTGCTGCGCCACGAAAGTTCGCTGATCGCCACCTACCGCACCGCGCTCGAACCAGCCGAAATCGCCGGCACGCCGATCGCCGTCGGCCAGCGCGTGCTGTGCTTCGTCGGCAGCGGCAACCGCGATGCCAGCGTGTTCGACCACCCCGACCGCTTCGACATCGCCCGCGCCGACGCGACGAAGCACCTGTCCTTCGGCGGCGGCATCCATTTCTGCGTCGGCGCGCAACTGGCGCGGCTGGAAGGCGAAATCGCCTTCGAAACCCTCGCCCGCCGCCTGCCGGGGCTGGTGGTCGACACCGAAAATCCGCAATGGCGCGCCGGGCTGCTGTTCCGCGGCCTGTCGAGCCTTAAGGCGCACTGGTAGCCCCGCCGGCCGCCGCCGGCCGCGCCGCGGAAGTTGACGAAAGTCACCATTTTACCGGTTTTGCGCGGTCATGCCGGGGCCGCGCCGGAGCCCGGTCGTGCCGCCGCCTTCGCCTTCTCGGCCCGCTTCAGCAGCGCGATCAGCAACCGCGCCGAACACGGCCGGTGCCGCGTCTTGCGCACCCCGTCCTTGTCCAGCACCTCCACCACGCCGTTGATCGCGCGATCGAGCGCCGTCTCCTCGACCTGCCGCCACACCTGCGCCACCGCACCATCCCAGGCGGCGCGAAACGCCGCCGCCTGCGGCCGCTGCCGCAACTTGTACGCCGAAGCCTTGCTCATCCCCACCCGCCGCGCCGCCGCCGCGACACTCTCACCCCCGGCAAGCGCCGCGACAAAAATCCGCTGCCGGGCGACGGTCCAGCCATCACGGCGGGTGCGGAGTGGGACCGTTGGAATATCCATCGGCCGATTATAACCGATATGGATAGCTGTAGGACAGGAGTTTGAAGAGCCTCTGGCGGGCAGGGACCGACGGCCCCTGCACCCCGTTTTGCGGTCGCCAGATAGATGTTGCATTTGGGCTGGGATCGGGTCGGGTGATTTAGGCGGAAGGCTTTTCAAGTATGGATTTTTTGATCGCGACACTACCTAAGCTGGGAGAACCTAGTTGCCCAGATCGTTGTACCGCCGACGCGCTGAGCTGGATATAATAGGGTAGAGGCG
>JANOCM010000302.1:0-18387 GCA_031412175.1 Alphaproteobacteria bacterium | reverse complement strand
GGGGTGCCGAGGGCGAGTGCAATCATCGTCAGCCTGCCGGTACGCATTCAGCTTCTCCCGCTGTTGGCCGCCATTTGCGAACCTGGCTATTATACGCTTGTGGCGGGCTTTCGGTTTTGGCGATGGCATCGCCGGCCGCGGCGCATTCGGGCACGGGGTTGCCCGGCGGCGTCGCGGCAGGCTTCATGCACCCGTTCACGGGCCTCGACCACATGCTGGCGATGGTGTCGGTTGGGCTGTGGGGTGCCATTCTCGGGCGGCCGCTGCTGGTGCTGTTACCAGTCATCTTTCCGGCGGTCATGGCGATTGGTGGCGCGATGGGTGTCGCCGGCGTGCCTTTGCCACCGGTGGAAATCGGCATTGCCGTTTCGGTGCTTGTCCTCGGCGGGCTGATCTTTGGAGCGGTGCGACCGCCGGTTTGGCTCGCCTGTGCCGTCGTTGCCGGGTTCGCAATCTTTCACGGCTACGCGCATGGCCTGGAATTGCCGTCAGCCGCTGACCCGATCGGGTACAGCATCGGCTTTGTGATGGCCACGGGCATGCTGCATGTCGTGGGGATTGGCATCGGTACCGTGAACAATCACCCGCGTGGCGCGGTTATCTTGCGCGGCGCCGGCGCCTTCGTCGCGGCGTGCGGATTGTGGTTCCTTGGACAGGCACTGTGAGAGGCGGGTTCTGGCCGCCGGCGCTGTTGTGTGCGGCGCTCGCCTTCGCACTGGCATTCGTGCCCTTACGGATACGCCTTTGGTCCTTGGTGGCGCTTGTGGCCGCCGCCGCGGTTACAAGCCGCGTCAGCTTTCCACAGGGCTTGCACGAAGTCATCTTTGCAGGGTGTTGGGCCAGCGTTATACTCGCCGCGCTCACCGTGCACGGGCGCGTGCGCGCTGCGCTGTGGCCGGCAACATTGCTCGCCACCAATGCCGGGGTATGGTCAGGAGCAGTGACGGCGATCGCAGGAAACAATCGCGACCTGCTGGCGGCCCTTCCAGTCGCCTTGCTGAGCTTTCCTGCGGCGTGGCTTGTTGCTCGTGGTTACTCGATCGCGATCAAGATTCTAGCAAGTTGGCTGATCGCAGTAGCAATTCTGGTAGCAGCACTTCCGATCGTATCGACGCCGGGATACAGGCAGGATCACTTAGAATAGATACTCTCTAACGCAATCGCTACGGTGGGCGATGGCATCCTGCGCGACCGCCAGCATTTTGATTGCTTGATTACCTGAAGGTTTCCTACACCTGCAGTATATACAAGGCAGTTGGCAATCGCGGTAATTCAACCTACTTACGAAATTGAGTTGATTCCCGACACCCTTATGCCGACGCATCCGTGGTGATGGACGAAACCGGATCATGCGCGAGGGCAGGGGTGTCGGCAAACCCCAGGGCACGCGCCGTCGTCGGCCAGCTCGGCGTCGACAACCGTCAGGGGTCCTCTTGCGGACACGGTCAGTTCGACGCTATCAGCCTAATCCTGGCGGAGTGAGGCGCCCACCTCCCTTGCGGCATCGATGACCGCTGAGCGGCTCGCTTCCGAAATAGCAGTGATTTCGGGATATTGGTGGACAAGGCCCGGCCGGACGCGGAGCACGACGGGTATCTGGGCTTGCTCTGCTCTGGCGGCGAAGCTCATGCCGTCGTCATGGGCCGGGTCGAACTCGGCCGGGTACACGAACAGTGGCGGGAGACCCTTAAGGTCCGCAAAGATCGGCGAAACCTCCGGATCGCTCCGCCGCTGCTCGTCCGGCACATAAAGCGACCAGAGATAGGCGAATTCGTCGGCGGTGCGCCCGGCGCCATGGGCAAATTTCCGGTAGCTTGGCCCGGAGGTCGTGGCATCTAGCGCCGGCGACATTATCCATAGCAGCCTGGGTGCCGGATCGTCGGATTTCAGAAGCTGCGCGGAGGCGACCGCATGTGCGGCGCCAGCACTTTCGCCGGCCAGACCGATTCGGCCAAGGTCTACGCCCAGGTCCGCCGCATACTTGGCAACCCACCTGAAGGCCGCGACTGTGTCGTCGCGCGCGGCGGGAAAGACAGCTTCGGGTGCTCGGCGGTAATCGATCGTGAGGACCCGGCATCCTGACGCCGCGCTGATGAGGCGGGCCAGGCTGTCGTGACTGTCAAGGTCTCCGACGGCAAAGCCGCCGCCATGGACGTAAAGGATGAGCGGACCGGGCGTGCCAGTATCGGAAGGCGTGTAGAGCCGCCCTTGCAGCGGGTTTGCAGCGCCGGCGATTTCCACTGCCCTCATGCTGACCTCGGGATCAGGCGCGACCCACCCCTTTATCAGCGCTTGCCGGTATGAGCCGCGAAGGTCGTCGAGGCCCTGGTTTTCGCGAGGCGGCTGTTAGTGGATCGAGCCCCCGACCGTCCCATTTGTCATTGTCAGTAGAGGCTTGTTGCTCGGCACCTTGCGCTGCATCACTCATGTCGGTATCTCCAAGTCACCAGTGGTGACGCATCGTCGTATGTAAAGCACGCGTTGCGGATGCTATTGGCCACTTGTGAAAGCAATGTGACGGTCTCCTTGCGGACGCCGGGTTGCGGGCGAGGGAGGCAGCTTACGGCAATTTCAACTCTTGGCGTACTGGCGGATCATGTGGCCGCCGTCGACGTCGACTACCTGGCCGGTCAGGAACTTGTTGGTCGCCGCAAATAGTACGGCCCTGGCAATCTCGTCAGCATGGCCTACCCGACCTAATGGGAGGCTTTCTCCGGTCGCTGCATACATCCGCTCCCGGGCCTCCTCTGCCATTCCTGCATAGGCATCGGTACGTACCATCCCTGGCGATATGCAGTTGACGCGAAGCCGGGGACCAAGCTCGAGAGCCAACGCGCGGGTTAGTCCTTCGACCGCCGAATTCACAGCGCCAAGGCCCGAACAATTCATTCCGGGCCTGCGACTAAGCACTCCGGAAAAGAAAGTGATCGAGCCGCCCTCGCGGATGTGCGGCAGTACTGCCCGTGCAAGCTGATATGGCCCGAAAAACTTCGCGTCGAACATGCGCCGGACATCGTCCAAGTCGATTGTGTCGAAGCGGCCGTGGACGGATGACGATGCCGTGACGATCAGGTGATCGACCGGGCCGAGGTCTGCGGCCCAGCGCTCGACCGACGCGGGATCAACCATATCGACCGCTGCCCAAGTGGCGCCGATCGTCGCCGCCACCGAGGCCAGTTTGTCGGCGTTCCGCGCCGCGATCGAAACCATGGCGCCCGACTTGATCGCCAGCTCGGCCGTCGCCAGGCCGATGCCGCTCGATCCGCCGACGACGACAAAGCGGCTGCCGGACAGGTTATCGCTCATCGTGCCCCATCCTGCTCGAAGCTCAGCCCGACGCGTGGCCCGTGCCCAAGGCCATAGGCAAGTCGAACCAGCAGCAACATCGCGGGTTCGATCATCCGCGCAGCGGAAAGACCGCCGGCGTCGGTGACAACTCCCGGGAGCGCGACCATCAATTGTACGACGCTGGCTTTGGCGTCGCCATCGTTGCCCGCAACGAACAAGCCAACCGGCTTTCCGTTCACGCTGGGGTCGTCAGAGTGCAGAAGCTCTGCCATGGGCGGTATGCCCTTCACGACGCGGGCGCCGGGTGCAAGCTTCGCAACCTCTTCACCGCCCGATGTCGTTGTGCCCATGGCGAGCCCGCTCAGGTCGGGCAGCAGAGGGTTGGTGCAATCCCATAATATCTTGCCCGAGAGATCGCCCGCCTGGGCCAAGGCGTCGGGGACTGCGGCCCACGGCACCGCAAGCGCGACCACATCAGCAAACGCAACCGCCTCGACTGGTGAGCCGTTGCGAGCTCCGAAGGCTGCGGCCGCTCCTGCAAGCTTTGCCTGATCGCGGCTGTAGCTCAGCATGATCTCATGCCCCGCCGGCACGAGGCGCTTGGCGAGTGCAGTGCCGATATTCCCGGCGCCGATGACTCCGATTCTCATGCCGTCTCCCCCAGGTTCGCCCAGATCGTCTTGTACTGCGTGTAATTCTCCAGTGCCTCGGCGCCCTGTTCACGCCCATAGCCGCTCGCCTTGTAGCCACCGAACGGCGCGTTCGGATGGTATTTGTGCCAGGTGTTGAGCCAAACCGTGCCGGCCTTGATCCGGTCGGCAAGACGCAGCGCCTTGCCAAGGTCGGAAGTCTGAATGCCGGATGCCAGACCATAGTCGGTGGCGTTGGCGAGTCGGATCGCCTCATCCTCGCCTTCGAACGGGATAATGGGGACCACCGGCCCGAAGATTTCCTCTTGGGCAATCTGCAGTTCGTTGGTGGCGTCGGCAAACACCGTCGGTTCGATGAACAGGCCTTTGCCGTCGATCTTCGGGGCGCCCCCGCCGGAAGTCAGACGGGCAGTCTGTTTGCCGATCGCGATATATTTCAGAATCTTGTCGTACTCGGCACGCGTCGCAATCGGGCCAAGTTGCGTCGCAGGATCGAGCGGGTCGCCGAGCACCGCGGCCTTCGCCATGGCCGAGAATTTTTCGACGAACTCGTCGTAGATCCCGCGCTCGACAAGAATACGGCTCCCGGCAACGCAGACTTCGCCCTTGTTCCAAAAAATGCCCCAGAAAGCCGCCTGCAGTGCCGCCTCCATGTTGGCATCGGCAAAGACGATGTTCGGCGACTTGCCGCCGAGCTCCATCGTCTGGTGCTTGATCGTTTCCGCGCCGTTGCGGATCAGGCCCATGCCGACCGCGGTCGAGCCCGTGAAGGCGATCTTGTCGACCCTTTTCGAGCGCACAAGCGTGTCGCCGATGACACCGCCAGGGCCGGTGATCAGATTGTAGACGCCCTCCGGCACACCGGCGTCGAGCGCGACCTGCGCGAGCGCGAGCGCCGTCAGCGGTGTATCCGATGCCGGTTTATGGACAATGCAATTGCCTGCCGCGAGGCCGGGGGCGACCTTCGAGCAGGTCAGTGCGAGCGGAAAGTTCCATGGCGTTATCGCGCCGACGACGCCCAGCGGCTCACGCCGCGTGAGAATGCGGATGTTGGGATCGTATGACGTGCGGTACCCGCCATCCATGTGCGCCATCGCCTGTCCGGCGAAGAAGCGGAACAGCCCCGAGCAGTGCGGCATGATGATCGCGCGAAAGTCGGAATAGGGCATGCCCATGTCCATCGCCTCGCGAATGGCGAAGTCCTCGGCGCGCTCGTCCATCAGGTCCGCCATGCGGAACAGGATCTTGGCGCGGTCCTCATGCCCCATCCGGCCCCAGGGTCCATCCTCGAACGCGCGATAGGCGGCATCGATCGCGGCCTCGGCATCCTCGGCATGTGCCTTCTGGACGCTGGTGATCGTCGCCTCGGTGGTCGGGTCGGTAACGTCCATGGTTTCGCCGGAAACGCCGTCGCGCCATTGCCCGCCGATCAGCAACTGCCCCCTGGCGATGGCCTTTCGTGCCGGTTTTGTTTCGTGGTTCATGTCCGCACTCCCGTTGTTGCTGAACTTGAAACTTGGGAAAACCAGTCTCATTATTCAAATCGATATGTCCAATGTTCACTATCGATGAAACGCTATGACCTGAACCTGCTGGCGGCGCTGGACGCGCTGTTGCGCGAGACGTCGGTTTCGGCAGCTGCCCGCCGTCTTGGCATCGGCCAGCCCGCGATGAGCGCGGCGCTCGCCCGGCTGCGTGTCCTATTCGAAGATCCGCTGCTCGTCAGGACGCCGCGCGGCATGGAGCCGACCGCACGAGCCAAGGCCTTGGCAATCCCACTTCGTCAAGCGCTCGTAGAACTCGGTGCGCTTGTCGCGCCGCCCGCCAGCTTCGATCCCGCAGTCGACCGTCGGATTTTTCGCTTATCGGGCGGAGATTACGCCGGCATGACGGTACTTCCGGCCCTGATTGCCGACCTTCAGCAAACGGCGCCGGGGATGGATATCCGGTTCCGCTACATCGAGAAGGATGCCGTCCCGTTGTTGCTCGATCGCGATGAGCTCGATCTTGCAATGGCCGTTGTCGGCACTCTCCCGTCGCACTTCCGGTCAGAGCCTTTGATCGACGAGACGTTCGTCTGCGCGGTGCGAACGGGGCACCCGATCCTCAACACACCGCTCACGCCGGCACGGTTTGCGAGCACCGAGCATTTGCTGGTAACCGAACGTGGCGATGATCATGGTTGCATTGACGATCTGCTCGAACGGGAGGGCCTGTCGCGCCGGGTCACCCTGACAGTGCCAAGTGCAGCGCTGGTCGCCGGCGTGCTTACGCATTCGGACCTCATCGCTACCATCCCACGCCAGGCGGGCGAAAAAATCGCTGAAGACGAGGCGATCACCCTCATCTCGCCGCCTTATGACGTCCCAGCCTGGACAATGTCGCTGGTCTGGTCGGACCGCAACACGTACGACTCAGGGTTGATCTGGCTTCGCGAGCGCATCCACCGAGCGGTCGCGCATAAAGCGAGAGGAAAAGTGCCAGCTGGCTGAAGCTTCTCTAAAGGCATGCGAACACAGAGATTGGTAGGTTCGACGGCGATTGAGCTCTTGCACGGTGCAAAACTTGGCGGAACCCCTAGCGGACGTTGATATACGGCGATGGCGAGAATTATTGTCTTGAATGGCGCCAGCAGTGTCGGCAAGAGCTCGATCGCGCGAGCGCTTCAGTCGCTAGCAGCAGAGCCGATGCTTAATGTCTATGGCGACGCGTTTCTGAGCATGTTGCCGGCCCGATTGTGGGGTCAGCCGGAAGGCATCATCGTGACGCAGCAACAGACGAACGGCACGGCGTCCATAGTGATCGAAACGGGCACACGCATCGACAGCTTAATGCTCGGCATGCGAACTGCTGTAGCTGCGCTGGCGCGTGCCGGAAACAGCTGCATAGTTGATGACTTGATGCTCACGCCGGTCGACCAAGACACCTATCTTGAAGGGGCCGGCCCGATCCCGCTGCATTTTGTCGGACTGCATACGCCGCTAGCCGTTCTAGAAGAGCGTGAAAGACAGCGAGGCGACCGCTTGCTGGGACTTACTCGTTGGCAATCAGACCGAGTCCACAAAGGCATGCGGTACGATTTCGAGCTGGACACGTCGGTCAGGTCGCCGGCCGAATGCGCGAAAGCGATTGGGCTGGCATTGAACCTCGGCTTGGCTGAATAGCTGCAAGGATGTCCTTTTGAAGGGCGCCTGACCGCCCCTTCCGGACAGGCGGCAGAGAGTGGCATCTCTGCTCCGTGCTTAGCCAACACGGCAGTCCGGACCTGCATTCTGAACACTACGTCTGCGTCGTCGCTCGGCTCCGAGAGCCGACCAGACAACATCGTCACTTAGCCCGGCATCGGCTCGGCACCCCGCGAGCGCAGCATCCCCCCGACAAGTCCAAACCCGATGATCATCATGATCCAGCTGGCAGGCTCGGGTACGCCCGGCGCGTTCAATGTTCCTTCAAAGAACGTTCGGCCGATTGAAACGCGGACGCCGTCGACTTCGCCGAAGCTCAGCGTGCCTGTGGCGATCACAAAGCCTGAGGCGTCTGCAAATTTGCCGGTTCCGCCAATGAACTGGATGTTCTCGATGGAGTCGAGCACACCGGCAATCGGGGATGCATTCAGCACGCCACTGTAAGTGCCTAGCAGCGCCCCGCCAGCGAATTGCCACTCGTAAACACCGTCGGTGTAGGGGCCAGGCGGCATGCCGGCGATGCAATGACTGCCGACGAATTCAAAGCCACCCAGGTTGCTGGTGCCGGATGCAGAAAGATTGCCCGGGCTGAAGGCCACCGTGATGGCGGGGCCACAGCGCCCCCCCGGAGCTCCGACGATTGGCGTGACGTTGTTGCGGGTACCGGAAAAAGCAAATGTTCCTGCCTTTGCGGGGCTAGGCAACGCCGCCAGCATTATGAGTGCAAGCGCAGTCGGCTTGGACGCAAATTTGCAGAAATGATGCTTCATGGAACTGCTCCTGTTTTTCGCGGCCAGTCACGCCATCGGGCGCCCTCGGTCGATGCAGCGGCTAGCCAAAGCCTCGCTGCTAGTGAATGATGCAGACCTGATGATCTCATGAGGATCTCCTGATGGTCCGTGAAATCAAAGCTGTAGGCGGCGAGGATGATGCGCCCTTGACGACGGCAGGGCTTGCGGTGCGTCCGCAATTTCGCTTGTCGGGAGCGATCGTCCGCCCCGATCTGCGGACGATCGAAGGGGCCCAAGGGTCGTTCACGATCGAGCCGCGCGCCATGCAAGTGCTTCTGGTGCTTGCCGACGCCGCGGGGGCGGTCCTGACGCGCGACACCCTGGAGCGCCGTTGCTGGGGCGGTGTGTTCGTAAGCGACGATTCCATCAACCGCGCCGTGGCGATTGTTCGCCGCGCTGGCCGCGAGAGCGGTGCGGGGTTCGAAATCGAAACTATCCCACGCACCGGATATCGCCTGTTGGCTGACCGGGATGGAGAGGTCGGTTCCGTCATCAGCCCGGATCACGAAGCTGCAGCCCGACCGTCTGGTGCAAGCCTGAGTCGACGAAACATTCTGGCGAGTACCGCGGGCTTGGTCACATTGGGCGTTGCTGGTGGGATAGCGCTTCGCCATCGAGATAGCGCGCGCAATGCCGTCGAGACGTTGATTGCCCGAAGCGATCAGGCGATGCGCTTGGCCACGCCCGAGAATGATCGGCAAGCGGTTGCGGTGCTGACCGAAGCCGTGACCGCTTTTCCCGATAACGCCAAGGCCTGGGGACGCCTGGCTTTTTCATTGCGCTCAGCGAGCGAGTTTGTTCCTCCCGAAAAGCTGCAGTCCATGCATTCACAGGTGCGTCGCGCGGCCGCTCGTGCGCTGGCGCTGTACGCGGTGCAGCCGGACGCCTTGGCCGCCTTGGCGCTGCTCACGCCACCTTTCGGAAACTGGACAAAGCTGGACCGCGACCTGTCGGAGATTCTGACTCACTCCCCAGACCATGCGCCCTCGCTGGATGCACGAGCGTTCACCTGGGCGGGCGCTGGATTGGTCCACGGGCATTATCCTCTTAGGAAGCGATCAGTGGCAATCGAGCCGCTGAATGCGGCTTACAATTTTCGGCTGATCTATTCGCACTGGATGAATGGCAATGTTCCCGCAGCGGATCCAACCGCAGCCCAGGCTCTGGAACTGTGGCCAACCCACGTAGCGGTCTGGCTGGCCCGGTTGACCTTGATGGGTTTCAGCGGCCGTCCTGAGCGAGCACTCGCAATCCTCGATCAGGGCGGAATCTCCCCCGACGTGCCCCGGTCGTTTCTCGATCTCTTTCGGGGAGCCTTCTCGGCCATGGCTTCGGGGAGACCGGCAGACATCGAGGCGATGGCCATCAGAACGCTGGCGAGCGTGCAACAGGCAGGCCCTGTTATGGCTGTGCAAGCCAGCCTGATCTTGGCAGTGCTCGGCGAGCCGGAACGATCATTCGATGTTGTCACAGCCTATATGGTCGAGCGCGGTCCTGTCATGGCCTCGATCGCGTGGAAACCTGGGCAGTTGCGCCACACTGACATCCGACGACGCCTCACGAACTATCTGTTCCTGCCGCCCATGGCATCAGTGCGCGCGTTGCGAGGCTTTCTGCCGCTGATGGGCGACATCGGCCTTCGCGATTTTTGGGAAGCCAGCGGCACAAAGCCCGACTTCTTCTAACGCCTGCAAGCGACTGACCGCAGGTACTTGATAGCCGTCCCCTTACGGACACCCGCCGATCGCTGCTTCTGTGCCGGTACAGCATTCAACAGCTCTCCAGTACGGCAAGCTGCGCTGGCTCCGATCTTCACCAAGCCTTCACGATCGCCTCAATTACACCATCCACAGTCATATCCGAGGTATCTAGCCACAAGCCCTCGCGAGGCGTTTCGAATCGCAGCGCCTCGGCAAGGATGTGAGGCGGGAATTGTTCGTTGTAACCGTTCTTGGATCGGCCGGCATCGCGCCTTGTCAGGATTTCAACGCTGGGATTGAGCACTACAATTCGCGGGGCGAGGTCGTTCAGCGCTTGTGTGACGCGGATAAAGTCGCTGCCGATCAGAATGTCATGATAAACGGTCGTGAAGCCCGCTCCGATGAACTGCCGTACTGTGGCGATGGCAATATCTTGCCGCAAGTGCAGCTGGAAACGGGCTTCAGCATCGAGCATCGGTCCCAGCACGGCACCGCCCCGAGCGATCATGCGCAGAAAGGCATCGCCGCTGACACAGGCGGCTTTGGCAAATTGCTGCGCCAGTTCCCTCGCGATCGTCGATTTGCCCGCCGCCATGGCTCCGGTGATTATGTAGAGCGGTGCTACCATCATGATGCGTCCCGCAATCCGTTAACCGCCTGCCCGGCGCGGCTCCAGCGGCGAATTAGCATTGAGAATTAGACCGGCGTTGCTTCGACCGCGAACCGTCTGCGCAAGGTTGCCCCGACAGCGCCGAACCCGACAAGGAGGAGCGCCCAAGTGCCAGGCTCTGGCACACCTTCGGCGAAGAAGTTGCGATCGCTGGCGAAGTCGGCGATTAGCGCATTGCCATCGCCTGCTCGCGTCCAAAGATTGTAGCTGTATTGGTTTGTGCTGAAACCGCGTGACGGCAGCAGCGCCAACGGTATTCGAGCGATAGAAACCGAGCCAAAGACGCCGATCGTGCCGGCGGCGAGGCTGGTGACCGTTGGCGGTGCTCCGTCGTTGAACGCCACGAGCTGCCCACTCCCGTCGGTACCAAACGCAAGGACCGCGTCGAACAGCACGTTGGCACCGACCGAAGGCGCGCCGGTAAACAGGCCCGCGGTCCCGGACCCACGATCGATACCCCAGACATATGTGGGATTAGGACTGATACCAATGCGATCGAACATGACGCCGCCCAATTGCAGCGTTTCTCCGTCGATCAGGACCGCCGCGGCGGCGACGTCGAGATCGGCGGCGGGCACGCCGGCAAACGTCGACAGGAAATCCCCCTGGGGATCGCCGGTGACCGCCGCCGCCGGCGCGAAGGCGAGCGTGGACGCGATACTGGCCGACATGAGCCAGGCCCAGCAGGAGCATGATTTTTCTGACATAATAAGACTCCTCGTTGTGCGGATGAAGATTGGTGTACTCAACGGGCGCACGTACACGGCCTTCTTGAGCCGCGTGCTTGCGGATGATCTTGGGCTCGGCACCTCAACCCTGGACGGTTGCGGCGTGGATGCCCAAGCGTGGGTCAGCCTGCCGCTTCCGACGCTGCATCGCGCCGATCAAACCGAAACCCGCGATCAGAAGTGCCCAGCTCTCTGGCTCTGGTACGGCGCCAGCGGCACCAGCGGACGCGATGGTGAGATTATCGATGGCAAAGAAACCATCGGTCGTCGGCTGGCCGTCGACGCCGAAGGCAATCGAGCGGATCAACTTGTCCGAGATAACTCCTGGCGTGCCCCCGTTTCCGAGCAGCAGCAACTGCGTGCTGCCATCGCCAAACGTAATCAACGAGGAAAACGGCCGTACCGCATTGGCAACCAGGTCGAGCGCGACGCCGAATACGCCGCCGACGCCAAAGTCGGTATTGTCGAAATGCAGCGTGAAGCTGCCTTGGCAGCCTGAGCAGTATCCGGCACCACCGGCTATACCGAGCAGCAGATTGTTTCCGGGTATGCCGGTGGTTTCATAGCGGGTCTGGCCGACCACGGCCGACATGGCCGCATCGTTTAGCTCTTGCGGCGCCACTGGATAGCCGAGGTCGCTTTCGTAAGTATCGGTGAACAAGGCGCCGACGGCTGCGGTGAACGACGCACGATTACTGAAAAGGGTGGTGGCTGCGGACGCGGGCACCGCAATCAGCGATAGGGTCGCGGCAGCGCTGAGGATGGAAATGGAATGCATCGGTGATCTCCGGGGTGCAGGATTGCCCCCCGCTGATGGCGGCGGTCCGTAGCAACCGACGCGTTAGCCAGCGTAGTACTGCCGTAGCTTCGATGTCAGCGCCTGCGGCATCAGCCCACGGTATCGAGAAATTGGCGCACATGCGCCACGAATAGCTCGGACGACGGTTCGCGCCCGAGCAATAGGTGATTGTCTGTCGGCAAGGTGACGAACTCCGCACCGGGGATCGCCGCCGCCAGCTCGGCGCCCTTCTCACATGGCACCCGCCGGTCGCCACGCGCATGCATGACCAGAACCGGGCAACGCACATCGGCAAGCCGGTGGCGCACGTCAATGTTAGCGAACACCTCGAGAAAGCGAACGGCGTTGGTCGGGGACACGGACCTGCGCTGGAACTCATCGAAAGCGGCGATCTCGTCAGCGGTTCCACCCGGCAGGAAGGCGCGTGAAAAGATCTGGCGGTAGCTTGGGTCATCGCGCCCCCAGCCCTGGCCGACCAGCGTAATGACCGCCTCGCGCTCGGCCTTTTGTTCCGCCGACCCGTCCACTCGCCACCCGCAGCTATAGCCGCCCCAGAGGACCAGATGGCTGACCCGCTCTGGGAAGCGCGCTGCATACTCGATTGCGACGGCGACGCCTTGCGATAGGCCGAGAAGCGGAAACCGCTCGTGTCCGCTCGCTTCGACGACACAATCGAGGTCGGTGACAAAGGTCTCGAAGCTCAATTCGGCGACGTCCCAATCCGACATTCCGTTGCCGCGCTCGTCATAGCGGATAAGACAATGGTCACGCGCCAGTTCCTGAAACAGCGGCGACCAGATCGGGCTGTCCCAGTCAAGTTCGAGGTGGTTGAGCCAGTTGGCGGCCTTGATCAGCGGCGGCCCTGTGCCGATCCGCGCCCAAGCGATGCGGGTGCCGTCGCTCGCCTTTGCGAAACCGATGCGCTGCCGAGCCAGATGAAGCTGTCCGCTATCGGAGCTGGCCAACCTTGACACCAGCAGGCCCGGGAACAACCGCGCCCGCAGTGTCTCGGCTTCGCCTCGCAGCGCTGTCAGCCACGCTTGATATTCGGGGTGATTGGGCAGATCGAGCCCGGCGAGCAGCGGCTGGTCAAGCGCCGCCCGCGCCTCGGCCAGCTCAGCATCAGATAGGGCGACGTCGCTGGCGATGCGGGCAACCAGCGCCGTATAATCGACCCGCGCGCCTATGGCATCGAAGCGCACCCGTTCGCGATCGGCCACCAGGCGGTCGGCATTCGCCGCTTTGACCAGCGGCCGCAGCTTCCACAGCGCCGATCGTAGCGCCCCGCGCGGGTCGTCCGGCCCGTCCCAGAAAAGGTCGCACAGCCGCTCCCGATGCTGTGGCTTGGCCGACAGGATGAGGAACGCCAGCAGCGCCCGTGCCTTTCGCGACGCTGGCAGTGGCACCACGACTCCGCCCCGGCGCAGTACGAGGCCGCCGAGCAGATCGATCTCGAAGTCCTCAGAATTCACGTTCGGCCACCGTCGGGTTGCAACGCCGGCCCGCCCATAGCGCAATTGTATTCACGAAAAAACAACGCGGTTGCACATGCGCCGCAACACGCATCGCGACACGCAGCGTCCGGATAGCGGCAAGGTGCGGAGTTCTTTCCCACGTCAACCAAGGACTTTAACGTGTTGCGTTTGCTTTTCTGCCGCCTTGCGGCTCTTGCCATGGTCGCTGCTGCGACCCCTACCTTTGCGGTCACTGATCGTACAGACGATCTACTGCCCACTTATGTCGGGCCTCGCACTGCCGAGCTTGACTTTAACGCCGCTGAGGCCGGCTACAACACCCTTGCCGGTGGCTTCTTCCTGACCACCTCGCACGTCGAAAGCCCGGGCAAGACCCCGGGCCTCAGCGTTACCTGGGGCATCGACCGCGGCGCCGGCACGCCCGGGCTCTTCGCCGGCGATCCGCCGATCGGCCCCAATATTCGCTTCGATGCCGTGCTGGTTGTCCGGCCTCTCGGTGAGATTACCCTCGCCGTTTTCAATCCCGACGGGCCGCCGACAGTGACCGTGCTCGACAGTCGTGCCCCCTTCAACGACGGGCTTCTGACCGGCTTTATCCCCTTTGACCTTCTTCCGTCTCGCGGCTTCGCGCTCGCCGACTATCGCTTCAACGCGTGGTCGCGCGGCGGCAGCGGCAACGCTGGTATTGCCGACCTCGCCCTCAAGGATGGCACCTTCGGCGCGGTCCCGGAGCCTGCCAGCTGGGCAATGATGGTTGCGGGCTTCGGCCTTATCGGTGCCGCCGCCCGCCGCCGCCCGATTCCGCAGGTGACAGCATGATGGCGCCTCTGCCTCGCTGGTTTGCCGCGCTCGCCTCGGGAACGCTGGCGACCTTCGTCGTCACTACAACGCTCATGCTGCTCGGCGCGGCCGCCTAACGCTTGCAAGGAAACCATCATGAACTTCACCAGCTCCGATGACGCGCACGGCCATCGGCCGATGCCAGCACTCGCTGCCGCCCATCTTGTCACCGGCATCGCCTGGCTCGTCGCAGGCATCAGCCTCGGCATCTACATGTCGATGGCCCACGACTTTCTGCTCAAGCCAGTCCATGCGCACGCCAACCTCCTCGGTTGGGCGACCAATGCGCTGTTCGGCTGCTTCTACTGGCTGCGCGGCGGCGTTGCGCTCCGGCGCGAATGGCTAGGCTATGCCGCTTTCAACCTCGGTGGTCTCAGCCTTCTCGCTGGGGTCACAGCGATCCTCATAAGCGACTCCCCGCCGTCGGTCGCCATGCCGATAGGTGCCGGCCTTGTAGCGATTGGCGTGCTGCAGATGGTGGGGGCAATCGTCGGTGCGGTGGCGAGGCCATCGCAGGATGCGGTGGTGGCCCATGGCTAGCCGCTGGTCCGTCCTCGCCACACCGTTGGTCGAGATCGTCCCAGCCAGCCTTGTGACGCTTGCAGCCGAGGAAGACGGCGGCGGTGCGCTCGCGGCGTGCCTCGGGGTCGGGCCGCCGCAGTCTTGGCCGCCCTCTTTCAACGACACTTACACGCGCGCTTGGATGCGTCTCCTCATCGAGCATCCTGATCGGGCCGGCTTCGGCAGCTGGTACATCGTTGCCGACGGGCGGCTTGTCGGCGTCTGCGGCTGCAAAGGACCGCCGGACCACGCTGGCAAAGTCGAGATCGGCTACGCGGTCATTGCCGCGGAGCAAGGCAAGGGCCATGCAGGTGCCGCAATGGCTTGGCTGCTCGCCTATGTCGCCGCAGACCCCAAGGTCAACACGGTATTGGCCGAGACCCTGCCGCCGATGCTCGCGTCGCGGCGCTTGCCGTTGCGCCAAGGTTTCAGCCTGGTCGGCGAGCGCCACCATGTCGCGTTTGGACGCTTGCTGCAGTTCTGTCGTCGTGTCCGATGAGCGTCGTATGGCTTGGTCCGTCGGCTGTGCATGGTTTCGCACAGCACCGAACGGATCCGGCCGGCCTGCGTAAGATCGATCCGTGCAGTGCATCGCTACAATTACATCACTGGTTTTAGTGGCTGCCGGGTGCGAGCCGACAGCCAATCGCAAGATACTTGGCTGTTCATCAGTGGAGGGTCATCGCAATGAGTGATCTGGAGACCAACAAGGCGACTGCAATCGCGTTTTACGAGCTGATGTTCAACGACGGTCGTCCTGCAGAGGCCGTGGAGCGTTTCGTCGGGGACGATTACATTCAGCACAACCCGCATGTGGCGGACGGAAAGGACGGCTTCATCGCCTATTTCGAGCGCATGGCTCGGGAGTGGCCCGGAAAGCGCGTCGAGGTGAAGCGCGCTGTCGCAGAAGGCGAGTTTGTCGTTCTTCACTGTCTGCAGCATTGGCCGGGTGATCACGACTATGCGGGTATCGACATCTTCCGGCTCGATAAGGATGGCAGGATTGTCGAGCATTGGGACGTGCTCCAGATCGTCCCGGAGCATTCGGCCAATTCCAACTCCATGTTCTGATCTGCTCAGCACCCATATCGGCTCACGTCATTCGCCTTCGGATCGAAAGGGCGAAACGGACAAGAAATTGCCGCTTGGGGTTGGTCAAGCTGTGCTCGCCAAGACCATGACGGAGATGGTCGGGAGGTTGAACATCACATGCGCCATGACCCCCGGCCAGATCGAGCCGTTCCGTCGGAACAGCTCGCCAGCCACGAGACCCGCGACCAGACCGGCGGGGAAGACAATGTTGATGCCGTGGAAAAGCGCGAAGACCAGAGCGCCGCCGCCGACGCCAATCAGCGCGCCGTAACGGAGGAGCACGGTGGTGAGGAAGCCTCGGAACAGGAACTCCTCGCCGATGGGCGTCGCCGCTCCAAGGAAGAAAGTCGCCGCGACTATCGTCCAGACGCTGCCGGTGGCTGCGCCACGAAAACGCCTTGGGGCGTTTGCTCGTCGCCGGTCAACCGTGTGTAGAGCAGAACCGCGAAGCCCTTCACAGCGAAGGCGACTACGCCCATGCTGGCACCGATGATCAGCCACCGTGACGTGGTCGCTCGTATGCTGAAAGCTTTCCATGAGCGCAGGCGAAAAGCGAAGGCGGCGAGAAAGCCGAGCATACCGGCGATGCCTGAGAGCGCGGTGAAAATCAGCCCCAACACGATCGGGCTCAAGCCCGATTGTGCCAGGGCTGCGCCTCCAAAAAAGCCAACGATCACAAGAACGAGGAGCTCGATCGACACCTCCTGCCATCCTGGTCGTAGCTGCGCCGAATCGCCTTCCATCGATGATGGCCCTCCTGACCTGTCAGCCACGGAACGTTCCTGTTCTGGTTTCTGTCGTTCCGACGGCGTGGGAAGCATCGTCTCGCCCCGAGTGGACCGAGCCTCGGTTGTGCTTGGGAGACCAGGCTTCGCCTTCATTGCCTGCACTCGCGCCGGTCGGGATCGCGCCTGCAGCGATCCTTTCTCGCCCGTTCGGCCATGATCTGACCGTCTCTGGCGAGCTGGCTCAGCAGGCGAGACTCCTCGAGTGATTCGAGCTTCTTCAAGTCACGCCGGCGCTGCTGCGCGAGCATGCAGTCGCTAAACTCGGGTGTGCCATAGCGGGTGCCGAACTCGAGGCAGGTCACACGGTCCCGTTCGAGGTTCCTGTCCCGCTGCCCGGCTGTCGCCATGCTCTCCGGGAGCATCAAGCTCAGCAGGGCGAGAAAGCACACCGACGTCATGTGTTTCCGATGGATGGAAAGGGTTTGTTTCAGCATTTGGGCTGGACTCCAAGCGGACGGTTGCCAAGTTCAGGCTTGCGGGATCCGCGCGATCACTTTGATCTCGAAGTCGAAGCCGGCGAGCCAGGTGACCCCCACCGCAGTCCAGTTCGGGTACGGCGGCTCCCTGAACAGGCCGTCTTTCACCGCCATCACTGTGTCGAACTGCGTTTCCGGGTCGGTGTGGAAAGTCGTGACATCGACGATGTCGTCGAAAGTACAACCGGCTGCAGCGAGCACTGCTGCAAGGTTGTCGAAGGCGAGCCGGACCTGTGCCTCGAAGTCGGGCTCGGGCGAGCCATCCTCGTGGCTGCCGACCTGGCCCGATACGAACAACAGGCCACCCGAGCGGATCGCAGCCGAGTATCGGTATGTCTGATAGAGCTCCTGACGTTTTGCTGGAAAGATCGTATCGCGTTCAGCCATCATTGGGTCCTTTCCTGGAGAATAGCGGCGTTGCGTATCCCCGTCGCTCCGGTCCTAGATGACCCCTGCTCGATAAGCGGATAAGCACGCTGCCGACCAAAAGACTGGTGCACTGAATGCAGGAACGAACTGGCGCTCACCTTGAGCAGATCGAAGCGTTTGCCGCCGTTGCCGAACACGGCGGCTTCGTTGCGGCAGCGCGCGCGCTTGGACGGGACGCGTCCGTCATCTCGCGGCGCCTCGACGCGCTAGAGAAGCGGCTCGGAGTTCGCTTGCTGTCTAGAACCACCCGTCGTGTCGCGGTCACGGAAATCGGGGCGAGCTATCTGCTGCGCGTGCAGGCAATCCTGTCGGAGATGTCGGCGGCCGACCTTGAGGCTGCCGAAGGCTCGGCCCAGCCCCGGGGCCTGCTGCGCCTATCCATGCCGACGACCTTCGCACGTCTCTGGATAGCGCCCTGGCTACCCGACTTTCTGAACAAGCACCCCCACCTGCAGATAGAGCTTCACCACAGCGATCGCTTCGTCGACTTCGTGCCTGAGAAATTTGACGCCGCAATCCGTCTGGGTGTGCTGCAGGACAGCGCGCTCATTGTCCGGCGACTTGCCGGCTTCGAAACAATCCTGTGTGCGTCGCCGGCATACATAGCGGCACACGGCGCGCCGGCACGGCCGGAGGATCTCCAGCAACACGCATGCATCGGCCTTCTGCTGCCCCAATCGGTGTGGCCGGATTGGCGGCTTCGGCGAGGCGTCGAAAAGGTGACGGTGCGCGTCTCCGGTCCGATCGTCAGCGATGAGGGCGGAAGCATGACCGTGGCCGGCGTGCACGGCGCCGGGATCATGGTAGCTTCGGAATGGTCGATCGGTCAGGACCTTGCATCAGGGCGTCTGGTGCGTGTTCTGCCGGAATGGCGTTACGACCGGTCTTCCGCAGTGCATATCGTCATGCCCCACG
>JANOCM010000301.1:0-1774 GCA_031412175.1 Alphaproteobacteria bacterium | reverse complement strand
GTTCGACTATTACCGCCACACGGCGTTCGAGTTCGTCACCGAGGCTCTCGGCGCGCAGGGAACGGTCATCGGCGGCGGGCGCTATGACGGGCTGATCGGCGCCATGGGCGGGCCGGAGACGCCGGCGGTGGGCTGGGCCGGGGGAATCGAGCGGCTGGCGATGTTGGTGGCGGAGCCGGAGGCGGAACGCCCTCTAGTTACGGTTGTTCCGGACGAACCCGCGGACGAGCGCGATGCAATTCAGGTGGCGAATACACTTCGTCGTTGTGGCGTCGTGACCGACATAGCGTTCCGCGGCAACGCCAAGCGGCGGTTTGAACTCGCTGTCAAACGCGGTTCCAGTTGTCGGTTGATTGTGAAGCGCGCGGAGGGGCAAGGGGTACAGAGCCGGATAGGTATTCACGTACGTATCAATACAGCGGGCACCCCAGAGCGAGTAGCGCATGACTTGAAAGAGTTTTTGCTCAAACGATTAGAGGCGCATTATCGTGTCATTCGGTTCGAGCCGACGGACGGAGGATGGTCCCCCGATGCCGTGTTGCAGGCCCAAGCCGAATGATCATCTCCCCCGAGCGCATTGCGCAAATCGAACGCCGGCATGCCGATCTTGCTTCGCAGATGGGTAATCCCGATCTCGCCGCCGACAAGTTCGTCCAGCTGTCGAAGGACTATGCCGAGCTGACCCCCGTCGTCGAGGCCGCCGCCGCGCTGCGCGGCCTGCGCGACGAGGCGGAGAGCCTGAAATCCATCCCGTCCGACGACGAAATGTACGCCATGGCGCAGGAGGAACTCGGCGCCATCGAGGACCAACTGCCCGGCGCCGAGCGCGCACTGGCGCTGAAACTGCTGCCGCGCGACAGCGCCGATGCCAAGCCGGCGATGCTCGAAATCCGCGCCGGCACCGGCGGTGACGAGGCGGCGCTGTTCGCCGGCGATTTGTTCCGCATGTACGAACGCTATGCGGCGACGCGCGGCTGGCGGATCGAGCCGATCTCGATGTCCCAGGGCGAAATGGGCGGCTTCAAGGAGATCATCGCCAGCGTCACCGGCGACAGTGTCTTTGCCCGGCTGAAGTTTGAAAGCGGCGTCCACCGCGTCCAGCGCGTGCCGGCGACCGAGACGCAGGGGCGCATCCACACCAGCGCCGCCACCGTCGCCGTGCTGCCCGAGGCCGAGGAAGTCGACATCCAGATCGAGGACAAGGACCTTCGCATCGACGTGTTCCGCTCGTCGGGGCCGGGCGGCCAGTCGGTCAATACCACCGACAGCGCCGTGCGCATCACCCATATGCCGACGGGGCTGGTGGTCCAGCAGCAGGACGAGAAATCGCAGCACAAGAACAAGGCGAAAGCCATGAAGGTGCTGCGCTCGCGGCTTTATGATCTCGAACGCTCCAAGGTCGATTCAGCGCGGTCGGCGGATAGGAAAGCGATGGTCGGTTCGGGCGATCGCTCTGAACGCATCCGCACCTACAATTACCCGCAGGGCCGCGTCACCGACCATCGCATCAATCTGACGCTCCACCGCCTGCCCGAAATCCTCGAAGGCCCGGGGCTCGAGGAATTGATCGCGTCGCTGATTTCCGAGGATGAAGCCGCGCGCCTGGCGGAACTCGGGTGAACGCCGCCGCCGCGCTGCTCGCCGCGTCGCGCCGCATCGATCGCTTCGATGCCGAGGTGCTGCTCGCGCACCTTGTCGGCACCGACCGGATGACGCTGTTGACCGGGCCGAGCCGCGACATCGACGAGGCCGGTTACGAGGCGCTGGTGGCGCG
>JANOCM010000300.1:0-3635 GCA_031412175.1 Alphaproteobacteria bacterium | reverse complement strand
TGCCGGTGCCGCAACCGGCGGCGAAGCCGGGGATGGTTTCGCAGATCAAGGGCCTCAAGCAGGTCCTCATCAACAACAGCCGCGCGCTGGCGGTGGTGCGGGCGGCGATCTACCGCGATCCGGGCCGCTTCGTGCCGCTGTTCCTGCGCCGCCGCGACGACGCCGATTTCGTCCGCGCGCCGCTGTCGGACCTGTGGGAAATGCGGCTGCGGCTGGCCGATGGCGTGCTGGCGCGTGTCGCCGGCGCGGCGCGCACCGCGGGCGTGCCGTGGTTCGTCGTGCTGGTGCCGACCTATGGCCAGTCGGCACTCGCCGCCGCGCCGCCGGCACCGGGGATCGACCCGCTGCTGCTCGGCAAGCGGCTTGGCACCATCGTTGCCGCACAAGGCGGCAATTTCGTCGACGTCACCCCGGTGATGGCGCGCGCTCCGAACCTCGGCGACCATTATTATGTCGCCGACGGCCACCCCGACGCCGATGGCCATAAGGTGATCGCCGCCAGCGTCGAAACGATGCTGCGCCGCGGGGTCCCGGCGTTCGCCGGCTGCGGCGCATGACGGTTCCATCGTTCCTGTTCGTCGGCTTTGCGGTGCTCGTCGCGCTGCTGGTCAATGTCTCGGCCAACCGGACGTGGCGATCAGCGACGATGCTCGTCGCCAATCTGGGCTTCATGGCGAGCTTTGCCGCCAGCCCGCTCGCTGCCCTGCCCTTCGCCGGCTTCCTGGGCTTCGGTTTCATCGCGGTGCGGCTGCTCCAGGCCGGGCGCCGCCTGCTGACCGCGGTGTCCGTTGTCACCGTGCTGCTGCTGTTCTTCTGGCTGAAACGCTATGATTTCGTGCCGCAGGGGCTGTGGCTGCCCGGCCCCTATGTGACGATCGGGTTGAGCTATGTGTTCTTCCGCGTCCTCCACCTTGTCATCGATGCCGGCCAGGGCGTGCTGACCGATCGGCTGGGGCCGGTCGATTATGTCAACTACACGCTCAACTTCCCGTGCATCGTCGCCGGGCCGATCCAGATGTATCCCGACTGGAAGAAGGGCGACACCGGCCGCCCCGATCTGCCCGCGATTGCCTGGGCCGGCGAACGCATCATCATCGGGCTGTTCAAGGTGCTGCTGGTGTCGGCGCTGCTCGACAGCCTCCACCAGGGCGCCATCGCGCGGGTGCTGGCGGCGGCGCCGGGCGGCGCCGCGCTCGCCGACACCGTGCTGGTGATCGCGATTTACCCGCTCTACCTTTATGCCAATTTCTCGGGCTACACCGATGTCGTCATCGGCGCGGCGCGGCTGGCGGGGCTGCGCTTGCCGGAAAATTTCGACCGGCCGTTCAGCGCCGCCAGCTTCATCGATTTCTGGAATCGCTGGCACATCACCCTGTCGACCTGGCTTCGCACCTATGTCTACAGCCCGCTGTTGATGGCGCTGCTGCGGCGCTTTCCGGCACCCGGGCTGGCATCGTGGCTGACAGTCGTGTGCTTCTTCGTCACCTTCTTCCTCGTCGGCGCCTGGCACGGCCAGTCGTCGGAATTCCTGTTCTTCGGCGTGCTGCAGGGCGGCGGCGTCGCCGCCAACAAGCTGTTCCAGCTGCAGATGGCCGATCGGCTGGGGCGCAAGCCGTATCGCGCGCTTGCCGCCCGGCCGCTTTATGTGGCGCTGGCGCGCGGGCTGACCTTTGCGTTTTTCGCCTTCAGCCTGATGTGGTTCTGGGGCGACTGGGCGCAACTGGCGGCGCTGGCGACGGCGGCGGGCCCCGGCGGTATCGCGCTGGCGCTGCTGGTCATCCTCGCGGCGGCAACGATCATCCTCGACGCGATGGCGCGCGCCCGCGCACTGATCGTCGATGGTGCCGCCAACCGGTTGCCGGCTGCGCGGCGGCTCGATTGGCGCGCCGCGGTCTGCGGCGTGCTGCTGCTGTTCATCGGCGTCAACAAGCTGCTGCTGGACGCCGCGCCGCCGCCGATAGTATACAAGGATTTCTGAACAGCTGCGCAAGACCGGCTGCCAGCCCTTGGGGACACGCAATCGACGACGCTGGCGGGGCACCGGGGGGACATGGGCATGACGATCACATCCGGCAGACTGGCGCGCTGATGGCGGCAACCGCGCTGCGCGACGACGCGCTGCCGCTCGCCGGCGGCAGCACGATCGAACTGACCATCGTCATGCCGTGCCTCAACGAGGCCGAAACGCTGGCCATCTGCATCGACAAGGCCAGCCGCTATCTGGCGGATTCGGGCGTCAGCGGCGAGATCATCATCGCCGACAATGGCTCGACCGATGGCAGCCAGGACATCGCCCGCCGCCACGGCGCGCGCGTCGTCGACGTCCCGCGCCGCGGCTATGGCGCCGCCCTGCAGGCCGGCATCGCCGCCGCGCACGGCCGCTATGTCATCATGGGCGACAGCGACGACAGCTATGACTTTACGGCGCTACAGCCGTTCGTCGACAAATTGCGCGACGGCTATGACCTGGTGATGGGTAACCGGTTTCAGGGCGGCATCGCGCCGGGCGCCATGCCGCCGCTGCACCGCTATCTCGGCAATCCGGTGCTCAGCTTTGCCGGCCGGCTGTTCTATCGCTCCGACATCGGCGATTTCCACTGCGGGCTGCGCGGCTTTTCGCGCGATGCCATGCTTGACCTCGGGCTGACGACGCCGGGGATGGAATTCGCCAGCGAAATGGTCGTCAAGGCGACGCTGGCGCGGCTGAAGACCACCGAAGTGCCGACAACGCTGCGCCCCGATGGCCGCACCCGCGCGCCGCACCTGCGCAGCTGGCGCGACGGCTGGCGGCATCTGTCGTTCCTGTTGACCTTTGCGCCGCGCTGGCTGTTCTTCTACCCCGGCGCGCTGCTTGTCGGGATCGGTCTCGCGCTGCTGGTGGCGCTGCTGCCGGGCAGCGTCCATCTCGGCCGGCTTACCCTTGGCGTCCACACGCTGCTGTTCGCCGCCGCCGGCGTCATCATCGGCGCACAGTTGATGAGCTTTGCCGTCGTCGCGCGGCTGTTCGGCGTGCGCGAGGGGCTGTGGCCGGCCAGCCGCTGGACCGACCTGGCGCGGCGGCTGTTCACCATCGATCGCGGCTGCATCGTCGGCGCGCTGCTGATCACCGCCGGGTTCGGCATCGCGCTGGCGGCAGTCGGCGGCTGGGCCGGCCAGGATTTCGGCGATCTCGATGTCGAGGCGACGATGCGGCTGGCGGTGCCATCGGTACTGCTCTGTTCGCTCGGCGTGCAGGCGCTGGTCACCGGCTTCTTCACGGCGCTGCTGACCCGCGATTAGACTAGGCGACGGCGGCCGCGGCGGGTGGCAAACCGGCTCCAGCTGCAGGAGCCCGCACCATGACCCCGATCCTCCACCACTATGAAACCTCGCCCTTTGCCGAACTGGTGCGCGCCGCGCTGGGGCTGAAGGTCATGGCGTGGCAATCGGTGATCGTGCCGCAGATCTTGCCCAAGCCCGGCCAGGCCGAACTGACCGGCGGCTATGTCCGCACGCCGGTGCTGCAACTGGGTGCCGACATCTATTGCGACACCGCCGCGATCCTGCCGGCGCTGGAGGCGCTGCAGCCCGACCCCAGCTTTTATCCGGCACCGCTCGGCACGCTCCACAAGGTCATCGCCAGCTGGGCCGGCGGT
>JANOCM010000299.1:0-1916 GCA_031412175.1 Alphaproteobacteria bacterium | reverse complement strand
AGGTGGCCGGCGGGCAGCTTGACGGCTTGCGCGCCGAACGCCGTTTCGATCATCAGCGCACCGCCGTCGTAGCTGTCGGGATCGGCGAGGAACAGCGTCGCCGACAGGTCGGTGCGGATCTTCACGCCGCCGACCGGGCGGATGGCATTGTCGATATGGGTGCCGAAATGCTGGCCGCGGCTGTAGCGGTTGAACAGCGGCGGCACGGTGCGGTGCGGCAGCGCCGCCGAGACGAAGCGTGGCGCCGCGCCCAGCGCATCGAGGATGCGGTTGCCCCAGTCGCGCGCGACGGGATTGTCGCGCGCCAGCTGGTCGTTGTGCTTGACCAGCGCCGACTGGGCGCCGGCGGTGGCGCGGCCATCGCCCCAATCGGCAGCGAGAAGCGCGGCGCGCGCTTCGGCGACCTGAACAGCCGACAGCACAGCAGGAACATGGATGAGCATGGGCAACCCTAAAACGACAGGGGTCCGGGGCCAAGGCCCCGGCCGCCGGAGGCCCTGGCGCTACATCGCGTAGCGCAACGTCAGCAGCGCCGACCGCCCCGGCGCGACATAGGCGAACGGCGTGCCGCTGCGGTAGATCGCGTCGTAATAGGTCCTGTTGGTCAGGTTGAGCACGTTGACCTGCAATTCCGCCCGCGCCGACAGCTTGACCCGCGCCGTCGCGTCGAAACGCCAATAGGCTGGCAGTGTCGCGGTGCCGGCGATGGCGCTGCCGCCGAAGCGTTCGGAATTGTAATTGGCCTGGCCGCCGATGGTCAGCGCGTCGAACACCTGCCAGGTCGCCAGCATGGCGAGGCTGTGCTTCGGGATGTTGGGGAACACGCCGCCGGCCTGCGGCGGGCTGGTGGTCGGCCGCACCTTGGCATCGAGATAGGTATAGCCGCCGAACAGGCTCAATCGCGGCGTCAGATTGCCTTGGGCGCCTAGTTCGAAACCTGTGACGCGCTGGTTGCCGGCGAGGACCTGCAGGCCGGTCAGCGGATCGGTCAGCCGGGCATTGGTCTTGTCAGTGCGGAACACCGCCGCCGTCAGCAGCAAATGCCCGCCCTCGCCGGCCTGGTATTTGGCGCCGGCCTCGTAGCTGCGGTTGCGCTCGGGATCGAGGTTGGCGGTCTGTGGCCCCAGGCCACCATAGCTGATGCCGCTGCCGTCGCTTTGCTCGCCGCTGGGGTTCGATGACGTGGCGGCCGAGACATAGAGGCTGAGCGGCGGCACGGGTTTCCAGACCAGCCCGGCGTTCCAGTTGAGGAAATCGCTGTCGTTCCTGAGATCGGTGCGGACGCCGGCGGCGGAAAACGCCGTGCTGCGGACGGTGTAATCGTCATAGCGCAGGCCACCCGACAGTTTCAGCGTGTTGCCGATGTCGATGGTGTCCAGCAGATAGACCGCCCGCGTCGTGATCTCGGTATCGGTGCGCGCGCCCGACAGGGTGCGGAACTGAGTGAAGGGCACGTTGGGGTTGGGGGCGAAGATCGGCTGCAGGATGATCTGCGCCGGCACGATGATGGCGCCGACGGTTTCGGAACTGGCAAAGGCGAACGGCCGGTTGCTAATCGCCTCGCGGGCGAATTCGGTGCCGGTGACGAGCGTGTGGTGCAGGCCGCCGGTATCGAAATCGATGGTGATGTCGTTGGCATTGGTCCAGGTCTGGCTGGTGGCGTTGCGGTTCTTGGGGTTGGCGCGCACCGTCCATTTCGCCGGATCGGGGTCGGTAATCACCGGGCCTTCGGGGGCGGAGGCGATATAGGAGTTGAGGTTGCTGCCATAGCGGAGCTTCGACGACAGCTTGATATTGTCCGTCGCGCGCCAGACCAGCCGGCCGGTGCCGATATCGGCGCGGCCCTTGAGGAAATCGCGGCCGAGCACGCCGTAGAAATTGCCGCGCGGCACGTCGAACGGCCGCTGGCTGCGCGC
>JANOCM010000298.1:0-3678 GCA_031412175.1 Alphaproteobacteria bacterium | reverse complement strand
TCTTGACGACTACATCCGTAATCGGTTATTGATTACACCTGTAGTCGGAGCGTGCGTGATGAGTGAGCGGATCAGCGAAGCGGAACTGGCGGTGATGGAGGTGCTGTGGGCCGAGGCGCCGCTGACGGCATCGGATGTCGTCGACCGCGTGCCGATCGGACGCGGCTGGAGCGACCGCACCGTCAAGACATTGCTCGGCCGGCTGCTCGCCAAGGGCGTGCTCGCCCATGTCGAGGAGGGGCGGCGCTATCTCTACCGCCCGACGATCGCCCGCGCCGACTATGTCGCGCATGAATCGGGGCGGCTGGTCGATCGGCTGTTCGGCGGCCGGGCAGCACCTTTGGTCGCCCACCTCGCCGAATCGGGGCAATTGTCGGATGCCGACCTTGCCGAGTTGCAGGCGCTGGTACGGGACCTGCGGGCATGACCTGGCTCATCGAAGCTCTGGTCGCCTCGACGCTGCTGATGCTGCTCGTGCTGGCGCTGCGGCGGCCGGTGGCGCGGCTGTTCGGCGCCCATGTCGCCTATGCCCTGTGGGCGCTTCCGGCGCTGCGGCTGCTGCTGCCGCCGCTGCCGGGTTGGACCACGCTCTATGCCCCGGTCGCCCACGGCGGCCCGGCCGAGCCGCTGGTGTTCGGCATCGTCGATCCGGCGACCGCTGCCAGGCTGGCTGCCGATACGGCCGCCGCGCCGTTGCCGGCCGTTGCCGCGTCGCCTGTCCTTGACCCGGCGATGCTGCTGCCGCTCGTCATCGTCATCTGGGCCGCCGGTGCGGTGGCGTGGTTCGGCTGGCAGATGTGGCGCTATCGCCGCTTCCTGGCGCACGCCATCACCGCTGCCACGCCGCTGACGCGGGTGGCGGGGGTGGAGGTGCTGGTGACGCCGGCGGTTGCCGGGCCGATGGCCGCCGGCATCCGCCACCGCCGCATCCTGCTGCCGATCGATTTCAACAGTCGGTATAGTGCTGCGGAGCGACGCCTGGCGCTGCTTCACGAGGGTGCCCACCATGATCGTGGTGACCTTGCCGCCAATTTCGCCGGGCTGGTCGTTGTCGCCGTGCACTGGTGGAACCCGGTCGCGCACTGGGCCTATCGCGCTTTCCGCCACGACCAGGAACTTGCCTGCGATGCCAGCGTGCTCGCCGGCAGCACTTCCGAAACCCGCGCCGCCTATGGCAGCGCCGTGCTCAAATCGGCGTGCACCGCAACCCCGGCGGCGGCGTGTGCGATGAACCATAAAAGCCATTTGAAACAAAGGATCACGATGATGAAGGATCGCGAACGGGGTCCGCTGCGCCTGCTGATCGGCGCGGTGTCGGCGACTGCGCTGATCGCCGGCGGGCTGGTGCTGACCGCATCGGGGGCCGCGCCGGCCCCGCCAGCGCCGCCCGCGCCGATTTCGGCTGTCGATCCCGTGACCCCGCCGGCACCGGTTTCACCACCGGTGCCTGCGGCCGCGCCGGCGTAGCCACCCGCCCCGGTGGCGGCGCCGGCGCCCCCTTCGCCGCCGGCGCGGCAGCGTGTCGCGCACCGCATCGTCATCAGGGACGGCGAGGTCATCCGCCATAACACGCTGACCGCGGCCGATGAAAAGGCGTTGCGCGCGGCCGAACGCGACGCGTGGATCGCCGCCGAACGCGCCCGGACCGCCGGCGAAAAGGCGGCGGCCGCCGCCGAGGTGATGACGCGGCGGCTGGTCATCCAGCACGGCGACATCGACAAAATGGTTGCCGACAGCCTGGCCGGCGAACGTCGCCGGCTGGTCATCACCTGCAGCCGGCGGGGCAAGCCTGTGGCACCCGATGCCGATCTGGTGACCTTGGGCAATTGCGGCCCGATCAACATCGCTGCCTTTGCACCTGATGTGCGCGAATCGCTTGCGCAGGCGCGGCGCTCGATCGAGGCAACGCGCGGGCTTAGCGACGAGCAGCGCAAGATGGCGCTGAGCGGCCTCGACGAAGCGATGCGGGAGCTCGACGCGAAGGATGCAGCGCGCGGCGCCCCGAAACCCAATTGAGCCGCATCGCCGGTTGACGCTTACGTCACCCAAAGCCTAGGTTGCCGCAAAACAACCTTGGGGATTCCGACATGGCAAGACAGCCGCTGCCGCTGGCCGACTATCAGGCATTGGTGGGAACCGAAGTCGGCGTGTCCGACTGGATCCTCGTCGACCAGGCCAAGATCGATGCTTTTGCCGAAGTTACCGGCGATCACCAGTTCATCCACGTCAACCCGGAGCTGGCGAAACAGACGCCGTTCGGCACAACCATCGCCCATGGTTACCTGACGCTCAGCCTGTGTTCGGTGTTCGCCTATGGCGCCATGCCGGGCATCGCCGGGGCGCGGATGGGGGTCAACTATGGCCTTAACAAGGTGCGGTTCATGGCGCCGGTCAAATCCGGCAGCAAGGTGCGCGGGCGCTTTGCGCTGGCCGATGTGACGCAGCGCCCCGATGGCGCCTGGCAGACCACCAGCACCGTGACGGTAGAGGTCGAGGGCGAGACCAAGCCCGCGCTCGCCGCCGAATGGATCACGCTGACCTACCTGTAAGGAGCACGTGATGAGCCGCATCGGTCTTCTGCAGAAACCCTGGCCCGAAGCCTTTGCCGCGACGATCGAGAAGATCGTGCCGCCGGGCACCGAGCCGCTGGCGCTGTTCACCTCGGTCGGGCAGAGCCAGAAGGCGCTCGATCGCTTTCTCGGCGGCGCCGTCGCCGGCAAGGGTGCGCTCGATTTCCACACCCGCGAGATTGTCATCCAGCGCACCGCCGCCAGGACGGCTTGCGAATATGAATGGGGCATCCACACCAAGCTGTTCGCCGCCAAGGCCGGTTTGTCCGACGCGCAGGTGCGATCGACTTTCGATGGCCATGCCGATGACGGCAATTGGGAAGCTGCCGACGCGGCGGTCATCGCCAGCGTCGATGCGCTGCTCGCCAACAAGAAACTGACCGACGCCGAATTCGCGCGGCTGGCGGCGCATTTCGACACGGCGCAGATCCTCGAGATCGTCCAGCTCATCGCCTTTTATCATGGCGTCGCGCTGATCACCGGGGCGATCGCCCTACCATCCGAACCTGGCATGGGGCGGTTTCCGACCGTCTGAGCCCCCAGCTTTCAGAAAAAGGACAGTCCCATGCGTGAAGCCGTCATCGTTTCCACCGCCCGCACCCCGATTGGCAAGGCCTATCGCGGCGCGTTCAACGCCACGCCGTCGCCGACGCTCGGCGGCCATGCCATCAAGCACGCCGTCGCCCGCGCCAAGCTGGAGGGCGGCGAGATCGACGATGTCGTCATGGGCGCGGCGCTGCAACAGGGGGTCCAGGGCGGCAACATCGCGCGCACCGCGCTGCTCCGCGCCGGCCTGCCGGTCACCGTGTCGGGCCAGTCGATGGACCGGCAATGCTCGTCGGGCGTGATGGCGATCGCCACCGCCGCCAAGCAGATTATCGTCGACGGCATGCAGATCGCCGTCGGCGCCGGCATCGATTCGATCTCGATGGTGCAGAACGACAAGATGCGCGTCCAGGGCGATCCTTCGCTCGTCGCCATGCACCCGGCGATCTACATGCCGATGCTGCAGACCGCCGAGATCGTCGCCAAGCGTTATAACGTCAGCCGCGATCGCCAGGACGAATATGGCTATCAGTCGCAGATGCGCACGGCCGCCGCCCAACAG
>JANOCM010000297.1:0-5220 GCA_031412175.1 Alphaproteobacteria bacterium | reverse complement strand
AGCGCCTGCGACGCGAGGACGCGAAACAGGTGCCACCAGAAGCTGCGGATATTTGCGCCGACAGGCAGGCTGAACGCCTTGCCGCGGTTGAGCAGGATCAGCAGCGACAAGCCGACAAGCAGGGCAAAGCCGATGCCGATACGCCGGACCAGCGCTGGATCGAGCGTCGCATCGACGACAGTATCCGCGCCAAGCATCAATGCCAGGCCGAGCATCAGCAGCGTCGACAGATTGCCGGCAAGGCCCGAGGTGATGGCCACATCCTTGATCGCCGCAATCGGCTGGGCGGCAGGATCGACACCCGGTCCGTCGCCGCGGCCGGCGAATTGCGCCGCCGGATGGGCCGGATCGACGGCAATGCCGAGCCGTGTCGAGGCCCAGATCATCAGATAGCCGTCGCCGGCATAGCTGAACAACGCCTCGTTCATCACCCGGCGCTTCAGGAACACCCCGATGTCACGCCACCGCAGCCCCCACCAGCGGCGAAAGATCTGCCAGTCGATGACCGGCTGCAGCAGGTAGGAACCGATGAACAGCGCCCAGAATGCCAGGCTGGCGGGCAGCACCGCAACCAGCGGCTGCCAGCCGATGCGGATGATGGCGCGCGCGAGAATGAAGACGATGACGGCGGAGGCTGCAAGGCTGGCCCAGCGCTGTGTGCGCTTGCCGGCCGGCGAGCCCCACCAGGTGCGCACCGCCTTGATGCGATGGCCGAGGCCAGTCAGGCGGCCATCCAGCCGGCGAGGTCGGCGCGCGCCCGCGCCACCAGCGCCGGCTTGCGCTGATCCTTCGATGCCGGCGGCGGCACCAGCGGCGGGAACAGGCCAAAATTGACGTTCATCGGCTGGAAGTGCTTGGCGTCGGCACCACCGGTGATGTGGCCGAGCAGCGCGCCCAGCGCGGTGGTCGCCGGTGGCGGCACCGGCACGCGGCCCTGGCGCTCGGCGACGGCGAAGCGCGCGGCAACCAGCCCGATCGCGGCGCTTTCGACATAGCCCTCGCAGCCGGTGATTTGGCCGGCAAAGCGCAGCCGCAGATCGGCCTTCAGGCGCAGGACGGCATCGAGCAGCACCGGCGATCGGATGAAGGTGTTGCGGTGCAGGCCCCCCAAACGCGCGAACTCGGCCTTTTCCAGCCCCGGGATCATCCGGAACACCCGCACCTGTTCGGCGTGCTTCATTTTCGTCTGGAAACCGACCATGTTCCACAACGTGCCGAGCGCATTGTCCTGGCGTAGCTGGACGACAGCCCAGGCGCGGCGGCCGGTCCGCGGGTTGGTCAGCCCCACGGGTTTCATCGGGCCGAAGCGCGGCGTGTTGCGGCCGCGTTCGACCATCACCTCGATCGGCATGCAGCCGTCGAAATAGGGGGTGTTGGCTTCCCAGTCCTTGAAATCGGCCTTTTCGGCGGCGATCATCGCATCGACGAAGGCGTTGTACTGGTCCTTGTCCATCGGGCAGTTGAGATAATCCTTGGTGTCGCCATGCTCGTTGGGACGATCCCAGCGCGATTGTGCCCAGGCAATGTCCATGTCGATCGAATCGCGGTGGATGACGGGCGCGATGGCGTCGAAAAAGGCGAGGCTGTCCTCGCCAGTCAGGCCGCGGATCGCCTCGGCGAGCGGCGTCGCCGTCAACGGCCCGGTGGCGATGATGACATTGTCCCAATCGGCGGGCGGCAGCCCGGCAACCAGTTCGCGGCGGATGGTAACCAGCGGCTCGGCGGCGAGTGCAGCGGTGACACCGGCGGCGAACTGGTCGCGATCGACGGCGAGCGCCGACCCCGCCGGCACCCGCGCCTTGTCCGCCTCGCGCATGATCAGGCTGTCGAGCGCGCGCATTTCCTGGTGGATCAGCCCGACGGCGTTGTTGTCGGGATCGTCGCTGCGGAAGCTGTTGGAACAGACCAGCTCGGCGAGCTGGTCGGTATGGTGTGCCTCGGTGCCGTGCACCCCGCGCATTTCGTGGAGGATGACGGGGACGCCGGCGCGCGCGGCCTGCCAGGCGGCTTCGGAGCCGGCAAGGCCGCCGCCGATGATATGGATGGGGTTCATGCCCCGTCTATGACGGCCGAGGCCGGTTGCGGCAACGGGTGCGGCAACCGGCCCGGCGGGTTCAGGCGACGACGGTACGGCGCCGGCGCTGCATCGCGCCGATCAGGCCGAAACCGGCGATCAGCATCGCCCAGCTTCCCGGTTCCGGCACGGTGCCAAAGCCCGCACCGTAGAAACCGTCGATGAAGCTGCCGGCGCCGACGGGTCGGCCCGAGGGCTTGGTCGACGACAACTGCGTGGTATTGAGCGAAGCGTAGATCGCGTTGAGATTGGCGAGATCGCTCCCCAGTGGCGCGACGTTGGCGAGCGTGCCATTGGTGCCGAGGCGGCCGGTGGCATCGTTGCTGGTATCGAGACAGCTTCCGCTATTGGCGTTGGTCCGCGAGGCGTCGGCGTGATCGAGGCCCAGACTGTGGCCAAGTTCATGGCACACCGTCGCCGATCGCCATTCGGTCGCATTATATTTGCCGTTGCCGAAATAATAGTCGTTGAGGCGTATGGTCGCCTGCACGACAAAGCCACCGCTGGTCCAGACGTTGGTATAGCCGAGCCAGCCGTTGGCGCCATAGTTGGAATTGCAGATCTGGACGGTGCCGAACACGCCACCGCAGGCCGCGGTCGGTGACTTGCCCGCGACCGTTGCAAAGTCGATGACAGGGCTGGCCGACCATTGCGATGCTGCGGTCGCCAGATAAGGCTGCCAGATCGAGGTGAGGTTGTTGCCGACCTTGATTTCGAGCAAGCCGGTCCGCGACCATTTATAGCCGTTCCACGATTGGGTCGGCAGTGCGGCCGCCGGTGCCGCGGCGAAGGTCGCAACAACAAGGCCAAGCGACAGCGCCAGCGGCATCGCCGCTGCAGACAGGCATTTTATCATATCGGTTTTCAACCCCCGTTTGCAGCCGCCCGGCACAGCGCCGGCTATTGCTCCCCCCTGAGGCGGTCTGCATCCCTGTCTTGCCACGCGTAGCTTAGCGGAGTCTTAAATCTAGCCTTGGTTCCCAACAATTGCTCTGAAACGACCATTTTTGCGGCGAACTGTTGTTCATGACGTAAACGTATCGAAGGCCGCCGCGATCGTTACGTAACAATAACTCCGAAAGTTCAGCAAGTATTCAATCATTTCAACGCACCCGGAACATTGTTCTTCAGCAATGGTGTAACCTCTGCTTTACAAGTCTTAAGATTATGGAAACGAAACGGTGTTGATATCGTTGGATTTTCCAAACTGGCACGATAGCTGCAACACTTGCCGAGCGTGGGGACGTATAACGAGTGAGTGTAGCGTATGAATATTCGTATCCCCTTGATCGCCGCCTTGGCCTTCCTCGGAACCTCCGGCGCCGCCGGCGCCGCCACCATCATCAACGGCAGCTTCGAACTCAGCGGCAATCCCAACGCCAACACGCCGGCGTTTTCCGAACTTAGTGCCGGCAGCACCGAAATCGCCGGCTGGACGATCGGCGGCCTCGGCGTCGATCTCGTCGGCAGCAACTATTGGGACGCTGCCGACGGTATCCATTCGGTCGACCTGTCGCGCCGCGGCGCCGGCACGCTGTCGCAGACCTTCGATACCGTGATCGGTGCCAGTTATCTGGTCACCTTCGACCTGTCGGGCAATCCGTTCGGCGGTCCTGATGACAAGATCACCGTCATCACCTTCAGCGGCAATGTCCCCGAAGCACAGGTCTACAGCGTCACTGCAGCGAATTCGCCGACCAACATGCTGTGGGAAACCTATGGCTTCAACTTCGTCGCCACCGGGCTGACCAGCACGTTGACCTTTGCCAGCTCGGAACTTTCGCGTTTCGGCCCGGCGCTCGACAACGTCGCCATCAGCGATGGCGATGGCGGTGCCGGCTCGTTGGTGCCCGAGCCGTCGGCCTGGGCGATGATGATCATCGGCTTTGGCCTGGTCGGCGTTTCGGCACGGCGCCGTACCGGACGCGTCGTCGCCGCCTGAAGGCGCCCGCAGCGCCTTGATGCGCGATGGAAAGGCCCGGGATTTCCCGGGCCTTTCTTGTTGGCGGGGCGGCGATAGGCGCCGCACCGCCTTCCCATCGCGCGCCACGCTCGCTATAGCCGCCGCGACGCGGGGATTCGGCCGCGCCTGACCCAGTTGGATTGACAATGGCGAGCCGCTTCGCTGCGATTATCCCGGCCCGTTGCCGCCGTTCCCATCCGGGAGCCTGCTGAACGATGCCCAAGCTGACCGTTGATGGCATCGAAGTCGAGGTGCCGGCCGGCGCCACCGTGCTGCAGGCCTGCGAGGCCGCCGGCGTCGAAGTGCCGCGTTTTTGCTATCACGAACGCCTGAGCATCGCCGGCAATTGCCGCATGTGCCTTGTCGAAATGGAAAAGGCGCCCAAGCCCGTCGCCAGCTGCGCCATGCCCGCCGCCGACGGCCAGGTGGTGATGACGACGACGCCCAAGGTGAAAAAGGCGCGCGAAGGGGTGATGGAGTTCCTGCTCATCAACCACCCGCTCGATTGCCCGATCTGCGACCAGGGCGGCGAATGCGACCTGCAGGACCAGAGCCTCGCCTATGGCAAGGGCTTCACGCGCTATCAGGAGAACAAGCGCGCGGTCACCGAAAAATTCATGGGGCCGCTGGTCAAGACGATCATGACCCGCTGCATCCACTGCACCCGCTGTGTGCGCTTTGCCGAGGAAATCGCCGGCGTCGAGGAAATCGGCGCGATCGGTCGCGGCGAGAACATGCAGATCACGTCGTATCTCGAAAAAGCGGTGACCAGCGAGGTTTCGGGCAACATCATCGACCTGTGCCCGGTCGGTGCGCTGACATCGAAGCCCTATGCCTTTCAGGCGCGGCCGTGGGAGCTGAAGAAGACCGACGGCATCGACGTCATGGATGCGCTGGGCAGCAATATCGTCATCGGCAGCCGCGGCCCAGCCGTGCTGCGCGTCACGCCGCGCATCAACGACGACGTCAACGAAGAATGGCTGTCGGACAAGGCGCGCTTTGCCAACGACGGCCTGGCGGCGCGGCGGCTCGATCGGCCCTATGTGCGGACGGGTGGCAAGCTGAAGGCGGCGACCTGGGCGGAGGCCTTTGCCGCGATCAAGGCCGGGCTGGCGGGCGTGCCGGGCGAGGCCATCGCCGGCATCGTCGGTGATCTTGCCGCTGTCGAGGACATGGTGGCGCT
>JANOCM010000296.1:0-2815 GCA_031412175.1 Alphaproteobacteria bacterium | reverse complement strand
AGGTCGGCGCCGTTCTCCAGCGGTGCGCGGCTGATATTGTAGAGCGGGTTGATCTCGAGCGTCGCCGGGTCGAGCGCCAGCATCTGGGCATACATCGTCCGGCCGGCGTTGTTGAGATAGCCGATGCTCAGCCGGTCGCCGGCGTGGGCGACCGCCAGCCCGGCGCGGTCGGTCGGCAGCGGCACCGGGCCATCGCGGCGGCCGGAGCAGGCGAGCATGAAATTGATGGCGCCCCAGCTGCGGCCGAGATCGTTGCGCAGCGCCACGACGGCGGCATAGCGCGCCAGTGCCTGCAGCCGCTCGCCGGCATCGGCTTCGACATTGGCGCCATCGGCGGGAAAGCCGTTGCCGATCGGCCGCCGCGTGTCGGCGCGATCGGTGGCGCGGTACAGTTGCACGCGGCCCGCTTCGATGGCGAAGACATGGCTGACCGGCGCGCCCGGCGTCACCAGCCCGGGCCGTGCCGCCAGCGCCGCCTGCAATCGCACGCGCTGCGCCGGGGTGCCGCCGTCGATGCGGACATTGATGCCGGGGCCGGCATAGGCGTGCTCGCGTTCGACGGCGACGATCGGGGCTGTATTGCCCGGCAGCGGCGTCGCCAGTTTCAGCGTCGCATCGCCGGCGCGGACGTTCTCGACCACCGCCAGCGCCAGCGGCGTCGCGGTGGCGGCAGGCGCGGCGCGGCCGGCGTAGAGCGCAAAGCTCGATCCCCGTGTCACCCCCGACAGCGCGCCGCCGGCCATCGCGGCGCTGGCGCCATCAGCGGCGATTTCGGTATCGAAGATGCGCGGGCTGGCGGCCTGGCCGGCGAGAAACGCAGTGCGCTCCGCCCCCGGTGAACCTTGCAGCCGCGGCGTCTGCGCCTCGTTGGCGTCGCGCAGGCGGCGCTGCACCTCGGCGAACAGCTCGGCATGCGACGGGGTAGCAAGCTCGGTCATCGCGCCGGCCAGCGCTCGCGTAAAGACGCCGTGGCGATCGGGCGCCGTGCCACGCTCGCGGGCGACCTGGCTGTCGTCGGCGGCGGCGATCTGGACCTCGTAGGGACGCAGGCCGTGCGCCGGCGGCGCCGGCAGGCGTGCCACCGCGGCGCGGACATCGGCGACATACGCCGGCGGCGCGGTGTCGCGCATCGCCAGCCGCGGCTGGCCGCCGCCGAGATCGCGGGTGATCGAGCCCGAATGGCACGAATCGGCGATGGTGACGAAATTGATCCCGCGTATCAGCGCCGCGTCGATCAGCTGGCGCAGCTCGACATCGAGGATATCGTTCACCGAGCCGCCCCGCCCGTCGTGCGGCACGACGGTGCCGTTCAGCCCGCCGGCCTGCGTTCCGCTGCGGTCGATCGCCTGCGAGCCATGGCCCGAATAGTAGAATAGCAGGGTATCACCGGGCCGCGCGGCGGCGATCTGCCCGGCCAGCGCGGCGATGATGCCGGCGCGGGTGGCGCAGGCGTCGACCAGCGTCAGCGAAGCGCCGGTGCGCGGGCAGGGGTCGCCGGGCCCGACCGTGTCGACCGGCAATTGCCAACGCGCCGCCAGCACCGATTTAACCAGCGCGACATCGCCGACCGAGCCGCCGAGATCCTTGAACTCCGGGTCGCGGTTGCCGGGCTTGCCGACGGTGAACTGGTAACTGTCGATGCCGACGAAGACCATGCGGACAGCGGCGGCAGCCGGGGTGGCAATGCCGGCTAGCAGCACGAGCAGCAGCAGCGCCTTCATGCCGGCGGCGCCCGCAGCATGCGGATGGTCACCGGATCGCCGGCGCCGCCGAAATCGAACAGCGCCGGTTTCTGCACCGTCCGCGGCGGCGGTGGCGGCGCCGTCCCGGCAGTGATGCCCCGCCCCGCAGCCCCCCGCGCCACATCGGCGGCGAGCAGCGGCACCGCGGCGGCGCCATAGCGCAGCCATTCGTCGAGCGTCACCCGGCCATCGCCGCTGCTGTCGGCAAGTCCCTTGTCGAGGCCGTTGGCGACCAGCGCATAGGTTAGCAGGCCGTGGCTGAGCGCGCCGACCTCCAGCGCCACGTCGTCGGCCTGGGTGGCGGCGATGATGCTGATGCCCTTGTCGAACGCCAGCTGCCCCAGCCCCGGATCGCCCATGGGCCCCGGCTTGAAGCCGGCTGCAGCGACGCTGGCGGCGCTGTAGCAGGCATCGATGATCATCGTCATCCGCGCCGCATCGGCGCGCCGCGCCCATTGCGTCAGCTCCGTCGATGACATCAGGCTGGTGGGCAGCGGTTCGCCGTCCGGTCCCGCCACCGCATCGGACGGCACCATGTAGAATTCCTTGTCGATAGTGACGCCATGGCCCGAAAAGCTGAGGATCACCATGTCGTCGGGGGTCAGTTTCACCAGGCCGTCCAGCCCGATGGCACGCAGCCTTGCCGCATCCGCGGCGGTGTCGAAACCGTTGAGCCGGCGCAGCACCGCGGCGATGTTCGCCTTGGTGGCATTGGCGCTGCCATCCTTGCTGACCAGCAACACCGGCACCACCGTTCCCGGCAGGCTGGCCAGCGCCTTGACCATCTGTTCGGCGTCGTTTGCGGCATAGCGCAGCCGCCAATCGGGGTTGGCGGTCGCATCGACGCCGATCGCGACCACAACCGTGCGGCGCGGGCGCGGCGGCAGCACCGAAGCCGCCGGCTGGTAGCGGTAATCCCACGTCGGCCCCTTGATGCGGTCTTCGTTGAAGGCATAGGCCGACAGGGTGATCGGCCGGCCATCGCTGGGGATCGGCACGGTGAAGGTCTGCGGCGCCGGCACATCGTAGCAATTGCCGCAATCGCGATCGGGGTTCTTCACTTGCGGCAGCGC
>JANOCM010000295.1:0-2143 GCA_031412175.1 Alphaproteobacteria bacterium | reverse complement strand
TCGTTGTTCCCCTCAGGCCGGATTGATCAGCAGATTGCCGAAATCATCGACAAGCGCGGTGTGGCCGATGTGGACGAGCGTCGTCGAATCCATCTCGGTGACGATCGCCGGGCCGGGGACGATATCGCCGGCGCGCAGTTTCGACCGGTCATAGATCACCGCCGGCCGCGCCGCACCGTCCATCCAGACTTCATGGTCGCGCAATTTCGCCGCGAGGGGATTGCCGTCGCCGCGCGTGATCCGCTCCGCCTCGACATTGGCTGCCTTGCCGAGCGCCACGACGCGGATGTTGACGAGTTCCTGCGGCACGGTGAGGTTGAAGGTGAACAGCCTTTTGTGCTCGGCATCGAAACGCGCCGTCAGGTCGGCGATCGTCGAGCCCTGCGGCGAGAACAGCGGCACCTCGAACGCCTGGCCGGCGTAGCGGATGTCGATCTCGACGCGCAGTTCCTGGTCGGGCGGCGGCACGCCCTCGGCGGCGAGTTCACCGATGACCTGGGCGATGATCTCGTCGATCACCTTGGCCACCTCGGCATCGCTGGTCTGCGTCACCAGCTTGTTGAAACTGCGCTGGGCATCGACGCGCAGGCGGGTGGTGGCATCGCCATAGGCGCACAGCACGCCGGGCGACGGCGGGATGATCACCGGCCACGACCCCATCAGCGTGCCCATCGCATTGCCATGCAGCGGCCCGGCGCCACCGAACGCCATCAGCGCGAAATCGCGCGGGTCATAGCCCTGGCTGATCGAAACCAGCCGCAGCGCGCCGTACATCGTCTCGTTGACGATCGCGACGATACCCGCTGCCGCCTCCATCAGCCCCAGCCCCAGCGCATCGGCCACCGTCTGCACGGCAGCCCGCGCCGCGTCGCGATCGAGCTTGAAGGCGCCGCCGAGCAGGTTTTCGGGCAGATAGCCGAGCACGACATTGGCATCGGTCACCGTCGGCACCACGCCGCCGCGGCCATAGGCGGCCGGACCCGGCACGGCGCCAGCGGATTGCGGCCCGACGCGCAGCGCCTTGGTCAGTTCCGGCACACTGGCGATCGAGCCGCCGCCGGCGCCGACGGTCTTCACATCCAGTGACGACGCCCGCACCGTCAGATGGCCGACGCTGGTTTCGCGCCGCAGCCGCGCCTGGTAATCCTCGATCAGCGCGACATCGGTGCTGGTCCCGCCCATGTCGAGCGTCAGCACATTGGGATGGCCGCTGTTTTTCGCCACCCACACGGCGCCGGCAACGCCACCGGCCGGGCCGGACATCAGCAGGTTGACCGGCGCGCTGCGCGATTTTTCGGCGGACATCAGCCCGCCGTCGGACCGCAACAGACTGAGCTTGGCGGGCGTCCCCCAGTCGGCGAGCTCGCGTTCGAGATTGCCGACATAGCGCGATACTGTCGGCCGCACCGCGCTGTTGGCGACGGTCGTCAAGGTGCGCTCATATTCCTGCATCTCGGGCAGGATATCGGCGCTGATGCTGACCGGAATGTCGGGCAGTACCTCGGCGCAGATTTCGGCGACGCGGCGTTCGTGCGCGGCGTTCATGTAGCTGTTGATCAGGCAGACGGTGATCGCCTCGACCTTTTCCTCGGCGAGCCGCCTGAGGTTCACCCGTAGTTGCGCCTCGTCGAGCGCGCGCACCACACTGCCATCGGCGCCCATCCGCTCGGGTGCCTCGATCGTCGCTTCCAGCGGCGCCATCGGCTCGGGCTTGGGCCAGACGATCCACGCCGCCAGCCCGCCGGGCACCAGGCTGCGGGCGATCTGCAGGACGTGGCGATAGCCTTCGGTAACGATAAGCCCGACCTTGGCAATCTTGTGCTCGAGCACGGCATTGGTGGCGACGGTGGTGCCATGCAGGAACAGCGCCAGCTCGCCCGGTGCGATGCCGGCGCGGTCGCACAACTGCCGCGCACCGGCGATCACCGCCTGCGACGGATCATGCGGCGTCGACGGCACCTTGTCGCGAAAGGTGCGGCCAGTCGCCTCGTCGATGACCAGAAGGTCGGTGAAGGTGCCGCCGACATCGACGCCAAGCCGATAGCTCAAACCCGTTTCCCCTCTACGCTGAAATCGCCGGCCTTGCCGACGCGGCTGGGCAATTCGCGGCCCATGATCTTGCTGAACCAGTGGTTGGCGGCAA
>JANOCM010000294.1:0-3822 GCA_031412175.1 Alphaproteobacteria bacterium | reverse complement strand
GCCGGCAAGTCGGCGATGGCGCCCGAGATGCTGACGCCGCTGCTGGTGTCGGTCGCCGGGTTCACCCTGTTGTTCGCCGCCATCGTGCTGATGCGGATGCGCGCGCTGCTCGCCGGCCAGCGCATCGAGGCGCGGTCGCGGCGGCTGGCGGAGGCGGTGGCATGATTGAAGCCGTCGTCGCCCGTCCCGACCTGTGGGCGTCCTATATCTGGCCGTCGTACATCCTGACAATCGGCGGCATGGTCGCGCTGCTGGTGTGGAGCTGGACGGCGATGCGCGCCGCCGAAAAACGCGCCGAGGATCTGAAACGCAAATGAAGATAAAGGCCAAGACGCAGCGGCTGTACCTGGTAGTCGGCGCCATGGTGGCGATGGGCGGCGCCGGGGCGCTGGCGTTTTCGACGCTGGGCGACAAGGCGACCTATTTCTACGCGCCCTCCGATCTTGCCGGCAAGGCGCCGCCCGTCGCGGCAATCCGGCTCGGCGGCATGGTCGAAAAGGGTTCGCTGGTGAAGAACGGCCAGACCGTGCATTTCGTCGTCACCGACAATGCCAAGACCTGGCCGGTGACCTACACCGGCATCCTGCCCGACCTGTTCCGCGAAGGGCAGGGCGTCATCGCCGAAGGCAAGATCGACCCGGCGTCGGGGGTGTTTACCGCCGAGACGATTCTCGCCAAGCATGACGAGAAATATATGCCACCGGAAGTGGCCGGGTCGATGCGCAAGACAGCGGGCGGGGTTTCGTAGGTCTTTGCCGTCATCCCGGGCTTGACCCGGGACCCAGTTTTTCTTGAGCGAAGTCGAAGCAAGGGCACGGGCAAAGCCCGTGCTGACGTGAGACGCGTTCGGCCAGCGCAGCTGTCCGCCGCGCTGGCCGGCCTGGCGCGAGTCCGCGCACTGCTCGACGATTGCTGCGCAATCCTCTCGCTGTGCGCGGCCGCGCTGCGCTTAAGGGCACGGGCAATGCCCGTGCTGGCGCCGGACGGGCTCGGCCGGGGTCCCGGCCGCCCCGCCGATCGGACTTGCGCCTGTCGGCGCCTAACAGGTGATCGCTGCGCAATCAGCCCGTTAGGCGCCGCGGCGCTACGTCTAGGGCACGGGCAAAGCCCGTGCTGACGTCAGACGCGTTCGGCCAGCGCAGCGGTCCGCCGCGCTGGCCGAGCTTGCGCTAAGTCCGCGCACTGCTCGACGATTGCTGCGCAATCCTCTCGCTGTGCGCGGCCGCGCCGCGCTTAGAACTTCGTCCGGACCGTTACACCATAGGTCCGCGGCTCGGCCGGGAAGGTGATGAACAGCTGGCTCGCCGACGGCGACAGGCCGCGGGCGACGGCGCGGAAGGTGCCGCTGCCCTGCAGCGGTGCATCGGCCGCAACCTGCTGATAAAGTTCGTTGAAGATGTTCTGGCCCCAGAGCTCGATGCCCCAGCGCTTGTCCTTGCCATACAAGCCGATGCGGGCATTGGCGACAATGAAGCCTTGCTGGACCTTTTCAAAGTCGAGGTCCGACCCGGTGTTGAGCTCCGACGTGTAGCGGAAATCGAAATAGGCCAGCGCCGACATTGTTTCGCTGATCTGCGGGGTCCAGGCGACCGCGCCTGTGACGACATATTGCGACGAGTTGGACAGCGTCTGGCCCGGCAGCTGGAACAACGTCGGTGCAAGCGAGGCGCCGTTGGTGCCCGTCAGGTTCTTGGCATAGCGCGTGTCGGTATAGGTGATGCCGGTATTGAGGGTGAAATCATCGAACGGGTAGAAGAACGCTTCGAGTTCGACACCCTTGGAAATGACCCCGGCCTTCGACTTGCCGGTGCAGGTCGAATTGTTGGCGATCAGGTCGCGGTCGCGGCCGCCGAGATCATCGGCGCAGGCGGCGACATTGGTGACTTCGAAGTTGACGCCATTGAAGGTGTTAAGCTGGAAGTTATTGAATTTCTGATAGAATAGCGCGGCGTTCAGCTTGAATTCGCGCAGATCGAGCTTGGCACCGATTTCGAACGCATCGACGATTTCAGGTTCGAACTGCAGGTCGCTGGCTTCGGGCCGGGCGTTGCCCGCAGTGTTCGCCGGCAGCGCGCGGCGGGTCGCGCAAGATGGCTGGCCCGTGGCAGGATTGCCGAGTTCCGTCGTCAGGTTGCACGGCGCATCAAGCGCCGACGTATCGAGATTGAAACCGCCCGCCTTGTAGCCGCGCGAATAGGATATGTAGGTCAGCAAATCGTCGATCGGCTTGAACGACAGTACCGCCGTCCCGGTGAATTCGTCTTCCTTGCGTTCCGTGCCCGGGTCGCCCTTGGCAAAACCGACGGCGCTGTTGTTGATGACGCAGGCCAGCGATGTCGCGCCGGCGCGCGCGGCATTGAGCGCCGCGGTCGGCCCGGTGAAGGCCGGGGCGGCGCGCAGCGCGCCGCACAAATTGTTGTTCGAGATCGCGACGCTTTCCAGCTTCTTGTTTTCGTTGGTGTAGCGCAGGCCGAGCGTCAGCAGCAGCTTGTCGGGGACGAGGCTGATGACATTGTGTGTGAAAAAGGCATAGTTGGTGCTGGTCTGCTTGAAAAAGCCGCCCTGCACGATACCGGTGTTGTTCAGCAGGCTCTGCCCGGTCGGCGGCGTATAGCCGACCAGCGCCGCCAGCGTCGGCAGCGTGTTGCCGATCTGGGCGTTCACGAAGCGTTCGTAATCGACGCCGTACTTCAGATTATCATCGGTGCGCAGCGTTTCGCGCGAATAATAGGCGCCGACGAGGTAATCGAGCCGTTCGCCAAAGGCATCGCCCTGCAACCGCAGCTCCTGGGTAAAGGTCTTGAACAGGCGGTTCTGGTCGTCGCGGCGAAGGATATCGACGCTGTTGAAATCTGCATCCTGCGCGGACTTGTTCTTGAATTCGCGATAGCCGGTGATGGAGGTCAGCTTCGCGGCGCCCAGATCCCAGTTCAGTTCGCCCGAGACGCCCCAGTCACGGGTGCGCTGTTCATAGCCCTCGCCCGGTGTGATCGAGGTTTCATAGAGATATTTCTTGCCATCGGTCGGCGTCCGGTAGACGCCGCCCAGGCTGGTGATCAGCGTGCGGACGCTGTTCGGGGAAAACACCACGTCGCCGGCGGCATTGCGGCTGAGATTCTGCGTCGGCGCGATGATGGAGGCACCGCAGCATTCCTCGTTCTTCTGGTTGTAGTCAGCGATCAGGCGAACCGACAGGTCGTCGTTCGGCTGGAGCAGCAACTGGCCACGCACGAGGAAGCGATCGCGATCGTTGATGTCACGGCCCGAAATGACGTCTTTCAGGAAACCGTCGCGCTTGTTGTAGAGCCCGTCGATGCGGAAGGCGACCTTGTCGCCAAGGATCGGCCCGGTCAGACTACCCATCACACGGATGTTGTTGAAATTGCCATAGGTGGCTTCGGCCTGCCCACCGAGATCGAACTTGGGCTTGGCGGTGGTGATGTTGAGCAGGCCCGCCGAGGCGTTGCGGCCGAACAGCGTGCCCTGCGGCCCGCGCAGCACCTCGATACCTTCGAGCGGGCCAAGATCGGTCAGGCCGACGCCGGTGCGAGAGCGATAGACGCCGTCGATGAACACCGCGACCGAGGATTCAAGCCCGGGGTTTTCGCCGACGGTGCCGATGCCGCGAATACGTGCAGCGCCGTTCGATTCATTGGTCGCTGACGATACCAGCAGCGATGGGGCGAGCTGGTTGAGCTGGCGGATGTCGGTACCGCCCGAATTCTGCAGCTGTTCGGCGCTGACCGCGCTGACGGCGATCGGCACGTCGGAGAGCACCTGGTTGCGCCGGGTCGCCGTGACGATGATCTCGTTGGCATCGAC
>JANOCM010000293.1:0-4912 GCA_031412175.1 Alphaproteobacteria bacterium | reverse complement strand
ATCAGCGTGTATGCAGAGCGGCCCTGTGTCGGCGACCACTTGCGTTCGATGCGTGCTGACTTAAGAACAAGCGTCGAGGGCAACTCTTCTGCTCGCAAGCATACAACATTCGGGGGCCAGACGAATGCAAACCTTCCGGCGTGGCCTGCTTTTGCTGGCCGGCACGATCGTGTTGACCTCGTGCGGCGGTAGCGGCTCGGGTGGCGCCACCGGCGGATCGCCGCCGTCGCCCACGCCTACGCCCACTCCTACGCCGACGCCGACGCCGACACCGACGCCCCCGCCGGTCGTCGTCTCGGCGGTCGGCACCTTTGCCGTCATCGGCGAAGTTCGATTCTACACGTCGGGTCTCGCTAATATCGGCACCTATGGCTCGGCGCCGACCGACCAGGGTGGATTTTACCCGCGACAGTCGGGCGGGGTGGTCGTCACCAACAGCTCGGGCATCGTGCCGGCCAACTATGCAATGCTCGAAAAATCGGTGGCGGGGTTCGATCTGGCCGGCGGCTTCTACAGCCAGGCCACCGCGCCGGCGGATGCGACGGTGATCAGCCCGCTGACCAGCCTGCTGCTCGGCACCAACACGGAAAGCCGGATCGAACGTCAGTTGGGGCTGAGCGACAGTGTCTTTGCGCTGGCGACCGACCGGCCGATCAAGACCTTTTCGCCCGCCACCGCCTTGGCCTCAACCGATCCTGCCGAGGTCGCCGAGGGCGAACGGCTGGTTGCGACCAATCTTCGCATTCTCGCCGTGTCGGCGGCGCTCCAGCATATGGGCGGCTTTGGTGCCGACCCGTCGGGGTTGCGGATCAGCCAACGTGAAACGCTGCGCAAATATCTCGATGGCGCGCCGGCCGAGTTCATCTTCACCAACGCCAGGATGTCGGCGCTGTTGCGCACTGCCGACCTTGGCGGCCAGTTTCCGAAACCCGTCTACAGCGACGAGGTCATCTCGGCGGCGGCGCATCTCGTCGACGCCTATTGTGCCGCGCTGGGCGTGCGGATCGCAACGCGCGAGCAGGCGGCGCGCTGGCAGAACGGTATCTGGGGCTATCTGATCCCCGAACTGACCCGGCTGCTGAAGGCCAACACCAGCGCCGCCGCCGCTGAATTCGCCGCGATCACCAACCCGCAGATCATCGACGCGACGCGGCGCTTTTCGGAACAGGTCGGCGTCTCGGCCAGCGACGGGCTGTTTCCGCAGCCGGATTTCTATCCGATTGCGCGCGGCAGCACCTATCTGGTGCCATCGTTCGACGAAGGGTCGAACGGCAACGGCCCGCTGAATTCCAATGATCTGGCGCTGCAATCGAGCGCCAGCAACGGCATCGGCGGCGGCGCGACCGGCACCACTGTGACGGCGGTGACGGTGCCGCCGGTCAACGCCGCTGAAGTTTCGGCTGTGTTGAATGCCGACAAGACCGTGTCGATCACCGCGCTCGGCAGCTTCACCGGCGTGACCTTCTTCGATTACAGCGTGCGCCTCGACTTCAGCGGCGAGACGCGCACCGGCCGGGTCTATGTGATCGTGCGCTGACGGCGGGCGCCTTCAGAATTCGAACGCTGCCACCTTGCGCCTTTCGCCGATCAGGAACGCATCGGCGACGAGTTCGAGCGGGGACAGGTCGCAATCGCTGGCGCCGGCGGTGATGAGCGCGGCGAAGCGGCGGTAGAGGGCGGGGTATTCGCCGATATCCGCCAGCGGCTGTGCGATGCCGTCGATCGCGAGGCTGGCGCCGCCGTCGTGCAGGTGCAGCGTGCCAGCGGCGGCTTCGACCGTGATGTCCCAGGTTTGCGCGCCGGCTTGCAGGAAGTCGAAATCGGCCGTCACGGTCGCGTCGCCGTGCGCCATCGTGAGAGCCGCAGCGATGGGTGAGCCGCGGTTGGCGGGGAAATCGAGTTGCGCCCGCTCGACCCGCAACTTGCCGGGCAGGATTTCCGTCGCGATCGACAGCGCATTGATGCCGGGATCGAAGACGCCGAGGCCGCCCGGCGCGAGGATCCAATCCTGCCCGGGGTGCCATTGGCGGATGTCTTCGCGCCATGCGATGTGCGCGGCCGTCACGCGCCGCGTCGCCAGCCAGGCGCGCGCCAGGGCGATGCCGGCGGCGTGACGAGAATGCCAGCCGGCAAACAGCGTGCGGTCGCCGGGGGCCAGCGCGCGCACCTCAGCCAGCGTCGCGCCGGGCGGCTTTTCCAGCATGACGTGCCAGCCTGCCGCCAGCGCGGCGGCGGCGATGGCGTGGCGGCCGACCGGCGGGGTGGCGATCGCCACGGCGTCGATGGCGAGGCCGCTGGCAATCAGCGCGGCGATATCGGGAAAATTTGCCACGCCATCGACGGTCGCGTGGCGGCTGACCGCTGCGGCGAGGCTGAAATCGGCGCTGGCGGCGATCGCCGGCAGATGCTGGTCGCGGGCGATCTTGCCGATGCCGATGAGCGCGAGGCGGAGTTTGCGGGCCATTTGCCCCACGCTAGCGCAGGCCGCGCGCCGGTCCTAGGGTGCGGCCATGACCGTCAAGCTCCGTTCACGCGCCTGGTTCGACAATCCAGCCAATCCCGACATGACGGCGCTGTATCTCGAACGCTATCTGAATTTCGGCCTGTCGGTGGCCGAGCTGCAGTCCGATCGCCCGATCATCGGCATCGCCCAGACCGGCAGCGACCTCGCCCCCTGCAACCGCCACCATCTCGTGCTGGCGCAGCGGGTGCGCGACGGCATCCGCGACGCCGGCGGCATTCCGATCGAGTTTCCGATCCATCCGATCCAGGAAACCGGCAAGCGGCCGACCGCGGCGCTCGATCGCAACCTCAGCTATCTGTCGCTGGTCGAGGTGCTGCACGGCTATTTCATTGACGGCGTCGTGCTGACCATCGGCTGCGACAAGACCGTGCCGGCGTGTTTGATGGCGGCGGCGACGGTCAACATTCCGGCGATCGCGCTGTCGGTCGGGCCGATGCTCAACGGCTGGCACAAGGGCGAGCGCACCGGGTCGGGGACGATCATCTGGAAGGCGCGGGCGCTGCTGGCGGCGGGCGAGATCGACTATCGCGGCTTTATCGAACTGATCGCCTCGTCGGCGCCCTCGACAGGTTTCTGCAATACGATGGGCACGGCGACGACGATGAATTCTTTGACCGAAGCGCTCGGCATGTCGCTGCCGGGGTCCGCCGCCATCCCGGCGCCGTACCGCGACCGCCAGCAATCGGCGTATGAACACGGCCTCGCCATCGTCGAAATGGTGGCGGCGGACCGCAAGCCATCGGACATCATGACCCGCGCGGCATTCTTGAACGCCATCCGCGTCAACAGCGCCATCGGCGGTTCGACCAACGCGCCGATTCATCTCAACGCCATCGCCCGCCACATGGGGGTCGAACTGACGCTGGACGACTGGCAGGACCATGGCGCCGGGGTGCCGCTGCTGGTCAATCTGCAGCCGGCGGGGGACTATCTGGGCGAGGATTATTATCACGCTGGCGGGGTGCCGGCGGTGATCGGCGAGCTGCTGCGCGGCGGGCTGCTCGATGGCAGCGTGCTTACGGCGAACGGCCGGACGCTGGCGGAGAACAACATCGACGCCGCGATCCAGGACGAGCGGGTGATCCGGCCGCTGTCCGATCCGCTGCTGGCCAATGCCGGGCTGGCCGTGCTGCGCGGAAATCTGTTCGACGTTGCGGTGATGAAAACGAGCGTGATCTCGGCGGATTTCCGCGCGCGTTACCTCTCCGATCCCGATGATCCGGAAGCGTTCGAGGGGCGCGCGATCGTCTTTGATGGTCCGGAGGATTACCACGCCCGTATCGACGATGCTGCGCTCAATATCGACGATCGCTGCATCCTCGTCGTCCGCGGTGTCGGGCCGATCGGCTATCCGGGCGGCGCGGAGGTCGTCAACATGCGCGCGCCGGCGGCGCTGATCCGCGCCGGCATCGACGCGCTGCCGTGCCTGGGCGATGGCCGGCAGTCGGGGACATCGGGGTCGCCGTCGATCCTCAATGCGGCGCCCGAGGCGGCGGCGGGGGGCAATCTGGCGCTGCTGGTGACCGGCGACCGCATCCGCATCGATCTCAACACGCGCACCGCCGATATGCTTGTGGCGGACGACGAGATCGCCCGGCGGCGCGCGGCGCTGGCGGCGGCGGGCGGCTACGACATTCCGCCGCCGCAGACGCCGTGGCAGGAGATCGCCCGCGGCATCACCGGGCAATATCCGGGTGGCGCGGTGATCGAGGCGGCGATCCCATACCAACGGATCGCGCAGACGCGCGGCCTGCCGAGGGATTCGCATTGAGCTGGCAGGTCATCCCCCGCGCCGAGCGCGATATCCTCGGCGAGGGGCTGTTGTGGTCGCCGCGGCAGGACGCGCTGTTCTGGACCGACATCATCGGGCGCAAGCTGTGGCGGCTGGCCTTCGCCGATGGTGCGATAACCCACTGGGACATGCCCGAGATGATCGGCTGGGTGGTCGAGTCCACCGCCGGCGGGATGATCGCCGGGCTGCAGAGCGGCTTTCACCGGCTGGCGCTCGATCCGCTGGTACTGGAGCTTATCGCCGATCCCGAACCCGCCCTGCCCGGCAACCGCCTCAACGATGCCAAGGCCGATGCACGGGGGCGCATCTGGGCCGGCACCATGCCGGTCCACGATGGCCCGCCGCACACTTGGCCGGCGACCGGCAGCCTCTACCGGCTCGATCCCGATGGCGCGGTCGGCCGCCACGACACCGGCCTCGTCATCGCCAACGGCCCGGCGTTCAGCCCCGATGGCGGCACGATCTATCACACCGATTCGGCGCGGCGGACGGTGTATCGCTTTGCGCTCAACGACGATGGCACGCTCGGCCCGCGGCAGGTGCATCTGCAGTTCGATGGCCGCAACGGCGCGCCGGATGGCATGTGCTGCGATGCG
>JANOCM010000292.1:0-3171 GCA_031412175.1 Alphaproteobacteria bacterium | reverse complement strand
GTGTTGCCGACGCCGCGCTGCGCCAGCGCCAGCGCGGCCCCCATCAGCCGCGCGTCATCGGCGGTGGCGGCCATGCCGGCTATTCGACCGGCGGTTCGCTGGCGGGGGCCAAGTTGGCCGGGGCTGGGCTGATCGGGCTTGCGCTGGCCGGGACATAGGGAATGTCCTTTTGCGCGCCGCCGCCGGCGATATAGGCATCATATTGTTTTTGCGCGTCGATCTTGGCCTTGCCGGTCAGCGTGGCGATATATTCGCGCGATTGCGCTTGCTTCGCCTGCTGCGCGGCGATCGTCGCCTGGTTGTCGGCGATCGTGTCTTCGCGGCTGCGGTCGGCCGACCAGCTTTGCATGTAGATAACCTTGAGCGTGCGGCCCGAATAGCCCCAGCGCGATTCGAGCGCGAAGGCGACCATACCGATCGTGGTGATCAGCAGCGCCGAGCCTCCGACGATCAAGCGGCGGCGGCGGGCATCGGCAGCGGAAGGATTGAGAAACGACATGGCAACTCCGGCGGAACGCGCACCATAGGGGCGTGCCCCGCCGGATGCCAGACTTACGCGGCCGCCTCGGCCAGCCGGAAGCGGACCGTGATGTCGCGGGCCGCCTCCACCGCCGCGCCGTCCGTCAGCGCCGGGCTGAAGCGCCAGTTCGCCAACGCGTGGCGAACGGCGGCATCGTCGAGCCGCGCCGATCCCGATGATCGCGCCAGGCTGGCGGCGAGCACGCGCCCGTCGCGGCCGATGCGGACATGGACGACCACATCGCCTTCTTCGCCGATCCGGCGGCTGGCGGTCGGATAGGGCGGCTGCAGCCCGCCGGCGTGGCGCGGATCGAATCGCGCCGGCACGGTCGGGCCGGGGTCGGCGATGATCGGGTCGATGGTGATCGGCGCCACATCGCCGCCGCCGACGACGACCGGCTCACCGCGCGGCGAATCGCGCGGGCCATCGATGGTGACGATCGGGGCTTCGGTCCAGACGGGTTCAGTAATGACCGGCTGGATGACCGGATCGCGCGTCACCGGCGGCGTGATCACCGGTTTCGCCGTGACCGGATCGGGAATCGCCTCGGTGATGATCGGCTTGGGCGTCTCGCGCACGATGGTGGTGGTAACGGCAAACAGCCCCACCGCCGCGATCCCGGCGTGGAGCGCGAGGGTGACGGCAAGGCCCGCCGGATTGCGGCGGCTGTCGAGATAGGTCGTATCGGCCATGGTCCTGATCCTCCCGGATAGGGTTTGCACGCCGTGCCGGCAGCTTCGGCCGTGTCGCGGCGCGCGCCGATGGTCTCATGGACCTATCGATTATGATAGGGGGTCGTTACGCAGCTGCAGCATGGAGCCGTGCCAGCGCCGCCGCGCGCCCGATCAGCGGCAGCAGCGCCGCCATCTCGGGGCCGGTGTCGCGGCCGGTCAGCGCGTGGCGCAGCGGGTGGAACAGCCCGCGCCCCTTGCGCCCGGTTTCGATCTTGAGCACCGCCACCCAGCGCGCCCAGATATCGTCGCCCCAGTCGAGGCCGGTCAAATGCGTGGCGGCGGCAACGATGAAGTCGCGGTCTTCCGCCTCGGCCGCAGCGACGACCGGCCCGGCGATCACCGCCTGCCAGTCGGCGGCCTCCGCCAGTGTCGCCAGATTGCCGCGCACCGCCAGCCAGCCCGCCTCGCCCATTCCGTCCGGCAGGCGATCGGCAACGGCGGCGTATGGCAGCAAATGCAGTGTGCGCGCATTCAGCGCCAGAAGGTCGCCCGGATCGAAGCGCGCCGGCGCCCGGCCGAAGCTCGACAGCGCAAAGCCCGGCAGCAGGTCGGCGACGTTCGCCACCGCCTCGACCGGCTGCGACGTGCCGATACGCGCCAGCAATGCTACGACCGCCTGCGGCTCGATCCCCGCCGCGCACCAGGCGTCGACGCCTTCCGACCCGATGCGCTTCGAAAGTGCGGCATCAGCACCCGTCAGCAGCGCCATGTGCGCCAGCTGTGGTACCGGCGCGCCCAGTGCTTCGAACATCTGGATCTGCACGGCGGAATTGGTGACGTGGTCCTCGCCCCGCGCGATGGCGGTGATGCCGAGGTCGATGTCGTCGATGACCGACGGCAGCATGTACAGCCAGGTCCCGTCGGCGCGGCGCACGACGGGGTCGGACAGCGCGGCGGGGTCGAAATGGCAATCGCCGCGCACGCCGTCGTGCCAGCGGATCGGCGTTGCGGTGTCGAGCCGAAAGCGCCAGTGCGGCGCGATGCCGGCCGCGGCCTTGCCATCATGGTCGGCTTGCGTGAGCGCCAGCGCAGCCCGGTCATAAACCGGCGGCAAACCCCGCTGCAGCTGCACCTTGCGCTTCAGCTCGAGCTCCTCGGGCGTCTCGTAGGCGCGATAGGCCCGGCCTGCCGCCGCCAGCCGCGCCAGTGCTGCATCGTACAGCGCGAACCGTTCGGACTGGCGCACCTCGACATCGGGTACCAGCCCCAGCCACGCCAGGTCGGCGCGGATGCTGACAGCCGATGCTTCGCTCGATCGCGCCAGATCGGTATCGTCCATCCGCAGCACGAAGCGGCCGCCGTCCTGGCGCGCCAGCAGCCAGTTGACCAGCGCGGTGCGGATATTGCCGGCGTGCAACCGGCCGGTGGGCGATGGCGCGAAACGGGTGACGGTCATCCCATAGCCTTAGCAGCATGGAATGACCGCCTGTCCAGCCCCGTTCAGCCGACTTCGGGCCTAAGCGTCAGCCGCCTTCGGCGAGTGCGAACGCCCGCAGTGCCGACCGGTCGTACCCGCTCAACCGCGCATTGCCGTCGGTCGCCTTGGCGGTGACGTACAGATCCGCCGCAAAGGCCGCGCTCGGGCACGCCTCGAGCAGCGTCGCCACCGCGAAGCTGTGGCTGTATTCGCCGCCCGCCAGCGTATAGGGCGGGGCGCTCGCCGCGACCTCGCCGCCGGTGCTCGCCGCCGCGACGCCGCTGATGCCGCGGATGATCGCGAAGCTGAACACCGCGCGGTTGTGCGGGTGCGTCGCCTCAAACGCCAGCAGCACCGATGCGCCATCGGCATAGCGCAGGAAGCCGCAATCGTCGTCGGACACCCCGGCCGACAGCACCGGCGGGTCGATGCCGGCGTTGCAGTGGCTGTTGTCGACGACCACGGTAAAGACCAGCCCGCCGGCGTCGATCTCCGATACC
>JANOCM010000291.1:0-2715 GCA_031412175.1 Alphaproteobacteria bacterium | reverse complement strand
CAAGCGGCGCTTAGGGCGAAGGGGTAGTTTATTGTCATCCCGGCGAAGGCCGGGACCCAAAAAACACAAATCTTCCGTGGTTGGCGCACGCGCGGGCAAATTCGTGGTTTATGGGTCCCGGCCTTCGCCGGGATGACGAACGGCTTGTTTATTTTCGCCAGATCCACCGCCCGATCAGCAGCCCGACAGCAAACCCCGCCGCCACCCACGCCCAGATTTCGCCCAGCAGCCAGATCATCGCCGATCCTGCCAGACGACACCGGCGATGCCCGGTCGCGCCGCCAGCTGCGCCGTGATGCGCGCGCGTGTCGCGGGATCGGCGCTGCCCGACAGCCGGGCGATCCGGCTCAGATGGCCCTCCCCATCGGTCCAGCGCGCCGCGCCATCGGTGACGCCATTGGCGAGCAGCACCGCCGCCGCTTCACCGCCCAGCGCCGCCATCAGCGTCTGGCGCTGCCAGAGAAACGCCGTGGTGGCGAGCAAATGGCAGGCCGCCAGCCCGGTAACCAGCTTGGCCCAGACCGGCATCAGCCGCCAAGCTTGCCGAACAGCGTCTCATATTCGGTATAGCGGCCCTCGGTCAGCAGTTTCGCCTGCTCGACGAGGCGATCGCCCTCGATGCGGCCGCGGAATTCGCCCATCTGGCCGTCGATGACCTGGACATCGGCGCCGCTCCAGCCTGCGATCTGGTCGATGCGGGTGATGCCGGCGGCGCGCAGCTTGTCGGCGAATTTCGGGCCGACGCCCTTCAGCTGCTCGAGCGCCAGCGGATCGACGCTGCGGCTGCCATCGGGGATGGCGGCGGCTTCGTTGCCGGCGCGGGCGCGGGCGAAATCGCGGCGCAACTTGTCGACTTCGTCCGACAGCGGGCGGATCTGCGCCTCGCGCGCCTTCAGCTCGACGGCGAGCCGGTCGCGTTCGGCAAAGGCGGCGTCGCGTTCGCGGGTCAGCCCGTCGTTGCGTTCGGACAGCACGGCGGTCTTGCGCTTCAGCGGCGCGCGCACGGCGAGGCCGAGCATGAGCCCGAGGATGAGCGCGACGACCGCCGCGATGATGAGTTGCGGATCGAGCGTATAGGTCATGGTGTCTCTCCCGTTGCGTCTGTCTTGCCCGCAGGCCTAACGCTTGACAACAGGAGTCGACCGCGTGCCCGCCGCGCGCTATCCCCGCCGCGCATCATGACGGCCGCCAGTATCCCGCACGTATATTCCCCGGCCGAACGGCGCGTTGCGCTGGGGGCAGTGCTGATCGTGCTGTTCCTGTCGGCGCTCGACCAGACCATCGTCGCCACCGCGATGCCGCGCATCGTCCAGGACCTGGCGGGGCTCGACCGCATCGCCTGGGTGGGGACGGCTTATCTGCTGACCTCGACCGTCACCGTGCCGATCTATGGCAAGCTGGGCGACATCTATGGTCGGCGGCCGGTGCTGGTGTTCGGCGTCATCGTGTTCCTGTTGGGTTCGATGCTGTGCGGGCTGGCGGGGGAGTTCGGTGGCGTACCCTTGCTGGGGGACGGCATGAACCAGCTGATCGCGTTTCGCGCGCTGCAGGGGCTGGGGGCGGGCGCGCTGACAACGGGCGCCTTTGCCACCGTCGCCGACATCGCGCCGCCCGCGGAGCGCGGCAAATACACCGGCCTGTTCGGCGCGATGTTCGGGCTGGCGGGGCTGGCCGGGCCGGTGCTCGGCGGCTTCCTCACCGATCATGCGACGACGATGGTGGCGGGGCATCTGGTCTCGGGCTGGCGCTTTGTCTTTTACGTCAACCTGCCGCTCGGCGCGGTGGCGCTGTACATCCTGCTCACCAAGCTGCCTGCCGGCCATCGCGGCGCCGATGCGCGGATCGACTGGCTGGGCAGCGTGCTGATCGTTGCCAGCGCGGTGCCGCTGTTGCTGGCGTTGAGCTGGGGCGGGCAGGGCGGCGGCTGGGGCGAGCCGCGGATATTGCTGGGGTTCGTCGCCGCACTGCTGGCTTTCGTGGCGTTCATCGCGGTGTCGCGCGGCAAGAGCTGGGCGGTGGTGCCGCTCGATCTGTTCCAAGATCCGGTGGTGGCACGCGCCAACCTGGCGCTGTTTCTCGTCAATCTCGGCTATATGGGCGTGCCGATGTTCCTGCCGCTGTACCTGCAACTGGTGCGCGGCCTGTCGGCGAGCGAGAGCGGCTTTGCGATGCTGCCGCTGTTGTTCGGCGTGCTGATCGGGTCGATGGTGGCCGGGCGCATGGCGCGCAAGACCCAGGCCTACAAGCCTGTGCTCGTCGCCGGCAGCGCGGTATCGCTGGTGGCGCTGGCGGTGTTGACGCAGATGACGCCCGAGACGCCGCGCTGGCTGTTGTCGTTGAATTTGCTGGCGCTCGGCATCGGGCTGGGGCCGGCGCAGGGCATGTACACGCTGGCGATCCAGAGCGCGGTCAGCCATGCCCGCACCGGCGTCGCCACCGCATCGGCGCAATTCTGCCGGCAGATCGGCGCGACGGTGGGGGTGGCGATCTTTGGCGCGCTGCTGACCTATCAGCTGGCGGGGGAATTGCAGGCGCGGGTGCCGCAGCTGGCGGCGGCGGGCGAACGGCTCGACTTGTCGCGCGCGCAGCAGCTGGCGATGGATGGCGACGCGCTGCAGGCGGCGCTGGCGGCGCGGGGCAGCACCGATCCGGCGGCGGCGGCGCGCGCCGAAACCGGGCTGAAGACGAGTTTTGCGCTGTCGATCGAGCGGCTGT
>JANOCM010000290.1:0-14937 GCA_031412175.1 Alphaproteobacteria bacterium | reverse complement strand
GCTGGTGCCGGCGGCGCTGGCGGCGGCAGACAGGCTGTTTCGCGCCGGCTTGCTCGATCGCTATCTGGCACCCGGCGACCGCGCCGCCTTTGCCCGCGCCGGCGCGCTGGCGCGCATCTGGCGCACCCGCGCGCCGCCGCTTTTCCGCGTCGAGATTCCGGCTGCAACGGCCGCAAAGGCCATTGCCGTCCACGCCACCGCAATGGGCGTGCCGCCGCGCCCGGCGCTCTCAGCCGTCGGCAGCGGCCCGGTTGTTTTCCATGCGCTGTCGATCGATGCCGCCGGCCGCCCGGTGCCGATCGTCAATTCCGACGAAGGCTTTGCGCTGCTGTTCGACGATCCGTCACCGGCCGACCTGCAAACCTATGTCACCGCGATCATGCGGCCGTTTCCCGCTGGGCTGATGACCGATATCGGGCTGCTCGTCGCCAATGCCGCCTTTGCCGATCCGGCAACGCAGGCGCGCTTTTCGCCCGGTGCCTACCACGGCGCGGTGGTCTGGTCGTGGCAGCAGGCGCTGTTCGCGGCGGGGCTAGAGCGGCAGCTGGCGCGCACCGACCTGCCCGCCGGCGTGCGCGCCACGCTGGTCACCGCGCAGCGCCGGTTGTGGACCGCGATCGGTGCCGCACGCGCGGTGCAAAGCTCCGAGCTCTGGTCCTGGGCGTATCGCAACGGCCGCTACGTCGTCGTGCCGTTCGGTGCCGGCAAGGCCGATGTCGATGAATCGAACGCCGCGCAGCTGTGGAGCACCGTCTATCTGGCGGTGCAGCCGCCTAGGAACCAAAAAAACCGGTAATCGTCAGCCGGCCCGTCGCCGGGTCGGGCGTCAGGCGATGGCCCGGCGCGATGACACCCGAATGCAGCAACCGGCTGCGATAGAGCAGCGCGCGATTGTAGAGCCCGTCGAAATGCGCCGTGCGTTCGAACAGCGGCGTGTCGCCTTCGGGATAGGCGGCGGGCGGCGGGCCATGGCGGCGAAGTTCGTCGCCAAGCTGCGCCAGATAGGCGGTGCTCCGCGCTGCATCGAGCGTTTCATAGCCCGTGCCGCGATGTCGGAAAAAGCCGGTGCCGTCATCACCGCCAGGCACCAGATAATGCACCAGCGCCAGCCGACCGGGCGCGATCGCGTCGACATGCGGCAGCCTTTGTTCGATGCTCAGCGCCGCCGGCGGCGTGGTGACCAGCGCAAAGCCGATATCGAGCACGCGCACCGTCGCGGCGACACCGAACACCTCGCGCAGCACCGTCGCCAGCAGCGCGCGCTGGTCGGCGAGGTAGGTGTCGGGCACCGGCGCGCGCAGCCCCGGATAATGTTGGCCGGCGGGGGTGAACGCCTGCGCCTGTGCCGCGGCGCGCAGCGCGTCGGGCGCCGCGGCGAAATTCTCGATCACCGCCACCGGTTCGCCTTCGCGGCCGACACGGTGGACGGTGACCCGCGGTGCCGTCACACCGCGGCCATCGCAGGGCCCTTGCTGCCGATCAGCATGGCGATCGCATCGTCGTGCAGCGGCAGGGTCGGCACGGCGCGCGCGATGATCGCGGCGATCTGGTCGAGCTGGCCGCGGTTGGCGGCGCTATCGAGTGTATCGGCGAGCGGGCTATAGCCCGTCGCCGTGAGCCCTTGGCCATTCAGCACCGCCAGCCAGCTCGCCTCGCGGAACAATTCGTCCGATGTCAGCATCAGCCGGCCCGAGCGGCGATACTGCGCCTCGCGCTCCACCAGGCTGTCGGGCAGCGCCATGTGGCGGGTGTGCTGCCACAGCGGCTCGTCGTGGCCGGTGGTGGCATGGTAATGCAGGATCAGGAAGTCCCGAATGCCGTCCATATCGCGGCCGAACAGCGTGTTGAACTGCCGGGCGAGCGCCGGGTCGCAATCCCTGTCGGGAAAAAGCGCGATCAGCTTGGCAATCCCGCTCTGGATCAGGTGGATGCTCGTCGATTCGAGCGGTTCGAGAAAGCCCGCCGAAAGCCCGATTGCGACGACATTGCCGCGCCAGGCCTCGCGGCGAAAACCGGCCTTGAAGCGCAACAGCCGCGGTTCGGCGAGCGCGGCGCCGTCAAGATTGGCGAGCAATGTCGCCGCCGCTTCGTCGTCCGACACGAAGGCGCTGGCATAGACATAGCCGTTGCCGGTGCGGTGCTGCAGCGGGATCCGCCATTGCCAGCCCGCCGGCCGCAAGGTCGATCGCGTGAACGGCGTCGTCGCCGGCTGGCGTGCGCACGGCACCGCGACGGCGCGGTCGCACGGCAGCCAGTGCGACCAGTCCTCGAATGGCACCCCCAAGGTCTCGCCGAGCAGCAGCGAGCGGAAGCCCGAGCAATCGACGAACAGGTCGCCGGCAAGCCGCACCCCCTGGTCGCTGGTGATTGCGGTGACGAAGCCGGTTTCGGGATCGCGCTCGATCGCCTCGATCCGGCCTTCGTGGCGGCGCACACCCGCTGCCTCGGCAAGGCCGCGCAGATGCGCGGCATAGAGCGAGGCGTCGAAATGATAGGCATAGCCGAGCGTCGACAGGATCGAGCGCGGATCGTCGACCGGCTTGGCAAAGCGTCCGGCGGCGGCAAGTTCGCCGGCGAGCGAATAGGCCGACAGCGGTTCGTCTGCGCCCTCCGCCTGCGCCTTCAGCCAGCGCTGGTGGAACGGCACCTGGCCGATGGCGACGCCATATTGGCCGAACGGGTGGAAATAGCGGCTGCCCGGCCGTGCCCAGTCGACGAATTCGATGCCGAGCTTGTAGCTGGCGCGGGTTTCGCGGACGAAGGCAGCTTCATCAAGGCCGATCAGTTGGTTGAACCAGTGGATCGTCGGGATCGTCGCCTCGCCGACGCCGACGGTGCCGATCGCATCGGATTCAATGAGGTCGATCGCCACGGTGCGGCCGAGGGTGCGGGCGAGCGCGATCGCGGTCATCCAGCCGGCGGTGCCGCCGCCCAGGATCACCACGCGTTCGATTCGGGATGCCATACGCCTGCTACTCGCTACCGGAGGAAGACAAACACGAAAATCAGACGCCGCCAAGCCGCGGCGCCGCCAGCGCCCGCATTGCCAGCAGGACGGCGCCGAGCGCACCCGCGTCGCTGCCGAGCAGCGGCGGCACGATCCGATCGTCGAGGTCGGCGGCATTGCCAGGCAGATAGGCGCTTATCGAGGTCGCCGCCGCCGCGCGCGCCAGCGCCAGCAACTGCGGCCGCGATTGCAGCACGCCACCGCCGACAACGATGCGCCGCGGCGCCAGCACCAGGATCAGATTGGCCAGCAGCTGGCCCAGATCGGCGGCGACGATCGTCCAGATCGGGTCGGCATTGTCGATCCGGTCGGCGGCCGTGCCGGCACGCGCAGCGATCGCCGGGCCCGACACCAGCCCTTCGAGGCAATCACCATGGAACGGGCACGATCCTGCAAAGCCCGGCGGCCCGGCGCGGCGGATGCGCATATGGCCCGCCTCGGGATGCAGCGCGCCATGCAGCGGCCGGCCGTCGATGACGATGCCGACACCGACACCGGTGCCGATCGTGACATACGCATGAACATCGCAGCCGATTGCCGCGCCCCATTCACCCTCGGCGAGCGCTGCACCGTTGACATCGGTGTCGAACCCCGTCGGCAGACCGAAGGCGCGCACGAAGTGGCCGCGGACATCGGTATGCGACCAGCCGGGCTTGGGTGTCGCCAGAATATGGCCGTCGTCGCCGGCGGCGGGATCGAGCCCGAGCGGTCCGAAACTGGCGATGCCGATCGCCGCAACCGGGTGCAGCGCGGTCCAGCCGGCGACGATCGCGGAAAGGCTGCCCAGCGTGGCGGCGGGCATGGTAGTCGGCACCGTGGCGCGGGCGATGTTTTCGCGGCCCTGCGCCAGCACGGCGTTGCAGCGGGTGCCGCCGAACTCGAGCCCGGCCACGAACGGCGCCGGCGTCATGCGAGGCTGCTCCGATCACCGTCGAGCCGCAGCCGCAGCACCGGTGCCGGGGTGCCGCCGAAGTGTCGCCGCGCGGTGGCAACGTCGGCTGGCGCCCGGTCGAGGCCCGGCAAATCAGCGAAGCTGAGCACCGACAGGTCGTCGAGAACCAGCCAGCTATAGGCTTGCAGCGGCCGCGCCGCCGGATTGGCGAGCACCAGCCCGGTGCCGTTCAGAGGCCGCCACGGCCCGGCAAAGCCATCGGCGACCATGCCATACAGCCCCGTCGGCCCGCCGGGGCCGTCATCGGCGAAAACCCGCGCCTGCGTCGACCAGAAGCAATAATAGCGTCGATCATGGACGATGACGTGCGGCCGCTCGAGTTCGTTGTTGATGCCGTCGGCGGCTATCAACGGCGGCGCCAGCGCCCAGCCGGTGGCGCCGCGGCGCGCCACGCCGATGGCACCGTTCCACGCCGAGGCCGATTGCGCCAGCGAACCAGCGAACAGGACATATTCGGCGCAATCGACGGGATCGCGGAACCAGCGGGGATCGCGAAACGCCTTGATCGTCCCGATGGTGCCGCCACCCGCCATTTCGCGCGCATAGACGATCCCGTCGGCAGCGACGATCTCCTGCGGCACGCGCCAGTTCATCGGCGCCAGCCCGTCGAGGTCGGCGCTGGTTTCGAACAGGCGTTGATCGAAGCCGACCATGGTTTCGCCGCGCTGTCCGGCGGCGGTGAAATACAGCGTCAGGCGCCGCCGATCGGCATCGACGACGGCGGAGCCCGCCCATTCGCGGCTCCCCGGCGCCAGGTCATCGGGGAGCAGCCAGCCAAGATCGCGCCAGCGCCCACCTGCCAGATGCATCAGCCGGATGCGCGCCACCGCGTGGCGGCTATCGGGATCGGGCAGCACCGGCGCGCCGAGCAGCATATGCAGCTGTCCGCCGGCGACGGTGGCAACGCGGCCGTCCGCATCGCAGACCGGCCAGTAATCCCACAGGTCGAAACCCGGCAGGATGCGAGGCGGCGACGCGGCAATCACCGGTGCTTCCGGCCGCGGCGCGCGGGCGATACCGGCAACCGCCGCCGCTGTCCAATGGCTGGTCATGCCGATGCTGCCGACGCAGCGATCAGCGGACGTGCCGGGCGCAGCACGGGATCGGCGGGATCGGCGGGATCGACATGGCGTTTCCCCTTGCGACGGGCCGATTGTTTCGGCTTTTCAGGACCTGAATCCGCTAGACCGTCGGTGTAGCCGGTTTTGCAATCGATTGTAAACGGCGTTAGGGTGCCTGCGGCACGACAGCGCAAAGCCTGACGGCCGAAGGGGATGGCAGCATGACAGCATCGCCCGCCGCGCCGTCCGGGCCACCGCGCCTGTCACTTTCGCGCATCTTCCAGATGAACCTCGGCTTCCTCGGGCTGCAGTTCAGCTTTGGGCTGCAGCAGAGCAACATGGGGCCGATCTACCGCTATCTCGGCGCCGATGAGGCGACGCTGCCGCTGCTCTGGCTCGCTGGGCCGATGACCGGGCTGCTGGTCCAGCCGATCATCGGCGCAATGAGCGACCGGACCGCGTCGCGCTGGGGTCGGCGGACGCCCTATTTCCTGATCGGCGCAGTGCTCTGCAGCCTGTGCCTGTTCGCCATGCCCCACAGCCGGACTTTGTGGATGGCGGCCAGCCTGTTGTGGGTGCTCGATGCCGCCAACAATGTCACGATGGAACCCTATCGCGCCTATGTCAGCGACCGGCTGCCACCGCCGCAGCGCTCGCTCGGTTTTTTGACCCAGAGCGCCTTCACCGGCCTCGCGCAAACCCTGGCCTATCTGGCGCCGTCACTGCTTGTCTGGTGGGGCATGGATGCCGATGCGCTCGACGGCAACGGCATCCCGGTGATCACCCGCATTGCCTTCATCGTCGGCGCCGTGCTGTCGCTGTCGACGATCCTGTGGTCGATCCTGCGCGTCCCGGAACTGCCGTTGACCGAAGCCCAGCGCGCCGAGATGGCAAGGCGGCCGCTGTCGGTGCGGCAGACCCTCACCGACCTGCGCGACGCGATTGTCGAAATGCCCGCCCCGATGCGCCAGCTCGGCCTTGCCATGCTGTGCCAATGGTATGCGATGTTCGCCTATTGGCAGTTCGCGCCGCTCGCCATCGCGCGCGCGCTGTTCGGCACCGCCGACCCGGCCAGCCCGGGCTTTCGCGCCGCGGTGCTGGTCAACGGCCAAGTCGGTGCCTTCTACAATTTCGTCGCCTTCCTCGCCGCCTTCGCGATGGTGCCGATCGCCCGCCGCTGGGGGGCGCGGCCGCTGCATGCGCTGTGCCTCGCCGCTGCGGGGACGGCGATGATGGCGCTGCCGCTGTGCACCACCGAGGCGGCGTTGCTGATCCCGATGATCGGCATCGGGCTGGGCTGGGCGGGCATGATGGGCAATCCCTATATCATGCTCGCCGAATGCATTCCGCCGGCGCGCACCGGCATCTACATGGGCATTTTCAACATGTTCATCGTCATCCCGATGCTGCTCGAAAGCCTGACGATGCCGTTGATCTACCGCCCGCTGCTCGGCGGCGATCCGCGCAACGTGCTGGTGCTGGCCGGGGTGCTGATGCTGGCCGGGGCGGTGGCGACGCTGGCAGTGGGCAACCGGCGCGCGGCGCCCGTCTAGGCCGAGCCGCGAACGATCAACTGCGGCTCCATCATCACCGATGCGACATCCTTGCCGGCCATCCGCTGGAACAGCAGGTCGACGAGCAGGCCGGCGCCCCGCGCGACATCCTGGCGGATCGTTGTCAACGGCGGCGACATGTGCATGGCAACGACGACATCGTCATAACCGACGACCGCGACGTCCTGTGGCACGCGCTGGCCCTTGTCGGCGAGCACGCGCAGCGCGCTCATCGCGATGACATCGGAGGCGGCGACGATGCCATCAGGCGCAGCATTGGTATCGAGAAAATCATGGATGGCGGCAAAGGAGGCTTCGCTGGTCAGGTGGACCGGCAGCAAGGTCGGCGGCGGCGCCCCGGCTGCGGCGATCGCGGCGAGGAAACCCTGGTGGCGCGCTGCGAATTCCGGCACGTCGGGATTGCCGAAAAACGCCAGCCGGCGTCGGCCCATGGCCAGCAGGTGATTGGCCGCCAGCTTCCCGCCGGCAAGATTGTCCGATCCGACAGTGACTTGTCGATGGCCGGCGAGCGCCGCGCCCCACACCACGATCGGCCGATAACGTGCCGCGACTCGCTCGATGGCATCGGACTGGTCCGATTGCCCGATCACGATGACGCCGTCGCAACGCCCCGAATCGACGATGGCATCGAGCCAGCGCGCGTCGCGCGGGATGACGCGCGACAGCAGCAAGTCATAACCCCGCGCCGCGAGTGCGTCCGCCAGCGGGCCAAGCAGGCTCATGAAGAATGGATCCGACACATGCTGTTCGGTTTCATGGCCGAGCGGCAAGACGACACCGATGGCGCCGGTGCGCTTCAGCCTGAGATTACGCGCCGCCTGATTGACCTGAAAGCCATTCGCCTCGGCCAGAGCGATGATCCTGACGCGGGTTGCATCGGCAATCAACGGGCTGCCTGCAAGCGCCCGCGACACGGTGGCTGGAGACATGCCTGCGAGACGGGCAAGCTCTGCCAGATTTGCGACGCGCCTGGGGGTCATCCGATCCTCTCTCGCACGTCGCCGCCGCCGCGCCAACCCGCAGCCAGGCACGTCGCTTCTGCAGCATCGGCGCCGTCAGACGCAGTTCCAGCGTTACGATCGTCAGCGTGGGGTTCTGAGCGGTGCGCGTCGGAAGCACGCTACCGTCCGCAATCCACAGGTTGCCGACATCATGTGCCCGACCAATGCGGTCGACCAGCCCGTCGCCAGCCTTCAGGCTCATCCGCGCGGTTCGCATATTGTGCGTGCCCGACAGCTCGGCCAAGCGCCGGCGCGAAACCGCCGGCTTGCGATGACCATGGCTGCCGGTGCCCTCATAACAGCTGCCGCCTCTGGGTTCCGAGATAGCGCCGGGCCCAGGTCACGCCACGACGCTTCGAGCGCGTCCACCCCCATGCGCCGTAACCGGGTCAGTACGATGCGGCGTTCGCGCAACTGCCCGGCGGCGATACCGCACGCGAAACGTCGTCGGCGGTAGCGGGCGTAACGCCGACCAGGTTTTCCAGTTCCTCGTCGCGCATCACCACGCACAACTGTCGCTGCTCCGCCTCGCTATCGTGCAGGGGGGCTATCGAACTCGCCATCAAATCTCTTCCTGGCAAGTCTCGAACCTAGGATGATGTTACCACTTTCTTAGGCCTTCGCTGGCAGCTTTATCGGAAGGTCGCGAACGCGCACGCCGGTGGCTGCAAATATCGCATTGGCAATTGCCGGCGCGACCACGGTCGTCGCGGGTTCTCCCAGGCCTACCGGGGGCAGCTCGCTAGGCAGGAATTCTATGACGAGTTCTGGGACCTGATTGATACGCAATGGCGTGTAGCTGTCGAGATTGGTGTCTGCCACTTGGCCGTTCGTGAACAACGTGCTTTCGTAGAGCGCAAGACTGAGGCCCCAAAGTGCGGCCCCCTCCATCTGCGCGCGGGCGCTATCCGGATCGATGATCGTGCCGGCATCGACCACCAGAGTCAGCCGTTCAACCGTGATATCGCTGTCGGCAACCTTCACCTTGGCAACGCACGCGACCCAGGTCGGCATGTCGCGTTCCTGCCCGAAACTCGTCGCGATGCCGAGCCCGGTGCCGGCGGGGCGCTTGTCACCCCAATTCGCGAGCGCCGCGGCGCGTTTCACAACTGCGGCTTGGCGCAGCGCACCTCCCACAGCCACTGGCGCGCTGCCAGCGTTGCGGCCCGACCCATCGAGATGCGCAAGACGAAAGGCCACCGGATCGGCCTTGGCCGCGTGTGCCGCCTCGTCGATGCCGCTTTCCACCGCCCAATTCGTGAAACCCGGCCCGACGGAGCGCAGCCAGCCGGGGCGGAAGCTGGCGTTGGCGATGTCATTGGGAATGGCGCGCACCCGCTGCGTGCCGACATTGTACCAGTGATCCGCGCCTGCGATGGCGAAGGGATCGTAGGGCACGTCGTTGGTGCCCTTCGGCATGAAGCCCGGCGCCAGGATTTGCGTCGGCCAGCCGGCGGCGCAGGCATGGTCCATCGCGATGATCTTGCCTCCGGCATCGAGGCCGATGCGGACGGTTTGCACGGAAGGCGAACGGAAACTGTCGAACCGAGCATCGTCAGCCCGGGTCAGCACCATCTTGACGGGTTTCCCGAGAGCCTTGGACGCGAGTGCCGCGGGAACCGCATAGTCGCCATTGAGCCGTCGACCGAAGCCGCCGCCGACGCGATAGGTGCGCATTACGATGCTGGCTTCGGGGCGGCCCAGCGCCTTGGCGAGCGTTGGCAGGATGAGGCTTTGCCATTGGTTGCCGGTGTGGATCTCGAAGACGCCGTCCTTTTCGAAGGCAAGCGCGTTGACCGGCTCCATCTGGAAATGCAGGACGCTGGCGGTCGTATAGGTCGCAGTCAGCCTGATTGCGGCATTGCCGAGCGCAGCCTCGATATCGCCACCACCGGTATCGAGGATAGCGCCGGCTTTCGGATCGGCGACAAGGGCGCGGCCTCGATCCTGTATTGTGCTTTCCGAGACGTCGGCACCGTTTCCGCCGGCCCATGTCACCTTCACCAGATCGGCAGCGCGGATGGCGGCGGCGGTGCTGGTAGCAATGACCATCACCCAGCCTGGAACGGTGCCCGAGGGATCGTCGAGGACGATCGACCGGCTATAGCCCTTGACGGTGCGGGCACCTCTGTCGTCAACCGACACGACTTTGGCACCATAGCGGGTTGGTGGTAGCACCGGGCGAGCAAAGACCATCTCCGGAACGGCGGCATCGATCCCGAACCGGGCCGTGCCGTTGGTCTTCTCACGGCTGTCGAGCGCGACGACCGGCTTGCCGATCAGTCGGCGATCGGCGACCGGCTTGATCGGCATGGCGTCTATTTCCGCAGCGGTGAAGCTGCGCGTCAGGCCGGCCTTGACGATATCGGCATAGCTGATCGACTTGGCGCCGCCAGTCACCATGCCGGCGCGGGCCGTGCAGGCCGAGGGCGCAACGCCGAGCAATTTGGCCCCGGCATCCAGCAGCGCCATTCGCCCGGCGGCGCCGGCGCGGCTGTAGAGCGGAAAACTCTGCCAGATCGACCAGCTGCCACCGGTCACCATCGTTCCCCATCTGGCATCGCTGTCAACATGGGCAATGCGAACCTGCGCCCAATCGGCTTCCAGTTCATCGGCGAGGATGCGTGCCACGGCGGTGCCGACGTGCTGTCCCATTTCGGCGCGGATGACGTTGACGGTGACGATTCCGTCGGGTGCGATGCTGTACCAGATCGTCGGTTCATAAGCGGCCGTCCCCGCCGCCTGCGCCGACCCGGAGAACCCGAACGCGATGCCGGTGGCCCCCGCCGCGACCAAAAAGCCGCGCCGGCTGAGCGATGCGCTGGAATCAAACATGGGCGTTGCCCTCGACCGACTCAGCCTTTTTCGTTTTGCCGGTATCGGCGGCGGCAGCCTTGATCGCGGCACGTATGCGCACATAGGTCATGCACCGACAGAGATTGCCGGCCATGACATTGTCGATATCGGCGTCGGTCGGCGTTGGATATTCCTCCAGCAGCGCCGCCGCTTGCATGATTTGACCCGATTGGCAATAACCGCATTGCGGCACCTGCAATTTCGCCCAAGCGCGCTGCACCGGGTGCTGGCCGGCAGGGTCCAGACCTTCGATTGTCGTTACCGCTCCGCCGGCTACGTCGGCTATTCGGGTACTGCACGATCGCACCGCCTGGCCGTTGAGATGTACAGTGCACGCTCCACACGCGCCGATGCCGCAGCCGAATTTGGTGCCAGTCATTCCCAGGTCATCGCGGATGACCCAGAGCAGCGGGGTGTCACCCTCCGCGTTGCTTTGCACAGGCTTGCCGTTGATCCGGAACTTTATCATCCATCCCACCCTTGCGGCCTACGAGATCATACTATGCGCAGAAGCGTTATTCGCAACCGCCACAATTTGCTGGCTGCCCTGCAAAGTTGCACCGGACCGAGGCGATTCGCCGCCGCCGCATCACTGGCATTCGCGTGTCCGTTCTCTCGAATGCAAAGCTATGCGAACTGCCGCGATCAAAGAGTTCGCTATTTCGGGCTGCCAATCGTGGCGCGCTGGCTCGGGCTTTATGACTGCTGATTGCGGTCGTTCACATGCGCCGACATCACCTGTCTATGCCTGCTGCTCGGCCTTTATGCCAATAGGTGCCGGCTGCTGGCCATAGATTTTCAAGAATGCGTCCGTGGCCGCGGTTGCGAGGCAGCGGATTTCGCCAGGATCGGGTTCGGTGATCGCGTTAAGGAGCCGCTTTTCGAGGATCTCACCTTCGTTGAGGCCTTTGTCCATCAAGGTCTCGAAATGATCGGCCATCAGCTGCGAGGCCGGGCGAAGCACGCTCGTGTAGAAGTCTCGTCCCATCGCCAGTTCCACGGGCTGGTTGGCAACGGTGCGCAGGTTGGCAATCGGCCGGCGCGCCGATGAACTGCGCGCCGATGCCGCCTTCGTTGCCGCCCTTTCCGAACATCAGCGCGCCAGGGTCGATCTTTCCCGGCGCGAAGCCCTGGCGCGCACCGGCGCGGTCTCGGGCGAGGAATTGAGCACCATGCGCAACGCCTTCAACACCGCCGCCGCCAATCTGCACGCGGCGGAGGCGGCCCGCGCCCAGGCGTCGGCCACCCGCGACGCAGCGATCGGCAGCCGCGAAGCCAACCGCGCGATGATTGCCGACACCACGATCGACACCAACCCCGAGGTCCTGGCCGCCCGCGCGACGCTCGACCAGGCGCGCGTCGACCTGGCGCGCACCGTCATTCGGGCGCCCGTGGACGGCGTCGTCTCGAAGCGGCAGGTGCAGGTCGGTCAGCGTGTCCAGCCCGGCGCCATGCTGATGCTGGTTGTCCCGGTCGAGGCGGCCTATGTCGACGCCAACTTTAAGGAAGTCCAGCTCGCCAAGGTCCATCCCGGCCAGCCGGTCGAGCTGACCTCCGACCTCTATGGCAAGGATGTCGTCTATCACGGCCGCGTCGCCGGCTTCTCCGGCGGCACCGGCGCGGCGTTCGCCGTCGTTCCGGCACAGAACGCCACCGGCAACTGGATCAAGGTGGTCCAGCGGCTGCCGGTGCGGATCAAGCTCGATCCGCGCGAGCTCGCCGCGCATCCGCTCCGTGTCGGCCTGTCGATGAGCGCGGATATCAAGATCACCGGCTGACGCCGGGTCCCGCCAACCAGAAAGTCACAGCCATGTCTTCTGCAATGTCCGCCTCTGCGGGCCCGGGAATCGTGCGCCCGCTTACCGGCGCCGCATTGTTCGCCGCGGCGCTCCTCATCGGCCTCGGCAACTTCCTTGTCGTCCTCGATACCACCATCGCAAATGTCTCGGTGCCGACGATCGCCGGCTCGCGCGGGGTGTCATCGACCCAGGGCACCTGGGTCATCACCTCCTATGCCGTTGCCGAAGCCATCACCGTGCCCCTGACCGGCTGGCTGGCGAAGCGCTTCGGCGCGACCCGGGTGTTCATCACCTGCTACCTCGCCTTTGCCGCGCTTTCGCTGCTCTGCGGCCTGTCGAGCTCGCTCGGCGCCTTGCTCGGCGGCCGGGTCCTGCTCGGCCTGTTCGGCGGGCCGATCATGCCGCTGTCGCAGATGCTCCTCCTCAAGATCTTTCCCAAGGAGAAAGCAACGCTGGCGACGGTGATCTGGGCAATGACGACGCTCGTCGGGCCGGTTGCTGGACCGATCCTCGGCGGCATCATCTGCGACACGATCGGCTGGGAGTGGATCTTCTTCATCAAGGTGCCGGTGGCGGCGCTCGGCGGCCTTGCCCTGATGTTCCTGATGCGCGGCCAGCCCGATCCGACCGAGAAAGCCTTTATCGACAAGGTCGGCCTCGGCCTGCTCGTCGTCTGGGTCGGCGCGCTGCAGATCATGCTCGACGAAGGGCGCAATCACGACTGGTTCGCCTCGACCGAGATCTGCGTGCTCGCCGTCATCGCCGGCGTGGGCTTCCTCGCCTTCCTGATCTGGGAGCTGACCGAGGAACACCCGATCGTCGACCTGAGGGTGTTCCGGCATCGCGGCTTCACCGCGGCCGCCTCAACCTATGCCGCGGGCTTCGGCGCCTTCTTTGCCAGCATCGTCATCTTGCCGCTCTGGCTGCAGAGCAACATGGGCTACACCGCCACCTGGGCGGGTTATGCCACCGGCATCATGGGCATATTGGCGGTGTTTTCGGCGCCGCTCGTCGGCAAGGCCGTCGAAAAGTTCGACCCGCGCCTCGTCGTCTGCCTCGGCATCCTCGGCATCGCCGCGATGATGGTCTGGCGGATGGGCTTCACCCCTGAAGTCACCTTCCTCCAGATGGCGTGGCCGACGCTGCTGACCGGCGTCTTCATGGTGATGTTCTTCGTCCCCGTTACCGGCCTCGCGATGGCCAGTGTCGACTCCGATGAACAGGCGACCGCCGCAGGCCTGTCCAACTTCATGCGAACGCTCGCCGGCGCCTTTGCCACCTCGCTGGTCCAGACTGGCTGGTCGAACGCGACGCGCGTCAACCAGACCGAGCTGGCGGGCGCCATGACGAACGGCACCCGCGCGCTCGACGCGATGACTGGCGCCGGGGTGCCGCACGACGTCGCGACCGATCTGCTGGCAATGGTCGCCGAGGGCCAGAGCGTGATGCTGGCGACGATCAACATGTTCGGCTCGATCGCCATCTGTTTCGCTTTTGCCGCCGCCATCATCTGGCTCGTCCCCAAGCCCAAAGGCCCGATCGATACCAGCGGCGCGCACTGATCCCCACCTGCAACGGAAAGGAGCAACAAGAGCCACGACAAGAACCTGAAAATCCCCACTTTAATCTTTTTCAACCCACGCAGTTCGAGCCGAACAAAAACTCGACTGATACAAATTCAAGGATCAACGACAGTGAACAGTGTTTCCATTTCCCTTGCCGCCATGTTGGCGACCCTGGCGGTTGCCGATACGGCGCACGCCCAAGCCTGCTAAGCACATGTTTGCAGCCAACATACTTCTGATCATCAAGATTTCGAAGCGACTACAGTTGCTTCTTCATCATCGTTGCGGTGAAATCCGGGTCCTTGTTCGCCACCCAATCGACGAATTTGCGAACGCCTGGGTCCAGCAACCCTCCACATCCATCCCATGACGCTGCAGCTCGGAATTGGTGAAATTGGCGATCAGCACATAACCCCGAAAACCATCCCTCCCGATGGCATCGGGCACGCTGAGGCGCTCAGCCAGCGCAATTTTTGGGCCCTGTGATTTCCGTCACGTGATCTCTGGGCGGCTTGGCTCGACAATGGCTGGCAGCGGAACGATTCCCGGATTCTGCAAACGACGGGGAACCGACGTGGCACGCGAAATATCAAGCAAGAACATCGACGGCATTGCCGATCTCGTCGTGATCGCCCCGATCAGGGAGGGGTTCATCAATGCCTATGAAAATGTCACCTTTGCCACGCGGCTGCGGATCGTTGCCGAAGCGCTCAACCGTATCCGCGTCAGCGCGCGCGAACATGAATCGGTCGTGCCGTTTTCCGACGTGACCGAGCGGATCCTGACGCTGCTCGATTTTCGCATCGGCGTGCTCGACAAGGATCTGTTCTCGCTCGAACGGCCCCCCGGCAGCGACGATTTCGCGCTGCGGTCACGCCGCTATCTGTATCTCACCGCCACCTTCGACACGGCGTGGGAGCCCTATATGCGGCTGATCTGGGATCCGCTGGGGCCGTTCCTCGACCTGATTTTCTGCAATTGCGAAGGCTATGTCACCGCCGGCGACAACAGTTGCGAGGCGTTTCTCGATTGGGTGCGCGCCAACCAGATGGACAGCGCGATCTTTTACGCCACCACCGGCAACACCATTCGCGACGACGTCTATCTCGGCAAGGTCGACCG
>JANOCM010000289.1:0-3039 GCA_031412175.1 Alphaproteobacteria bacterium | reverse complement strand
TTGAAGGGCCTCCGGAGTCTGGGGCCGCAGGCCCCAGACTCCGTTCTGACGGAATTGCGCGCTGGGATAGCGTGTTGCTGTCGAGGCCATTGAAATGGGGTTTGGGGCCTGCGGCCCCAACCGCCGGAGGCCCTTTCCACTCAAGTCGCCATCGCCAGCAACGTCGCCACCAGGTCCGCTTCATGCGCCGGCTTGTCGGTACGGATACGGCTGATGCGCGGGAAGCGCATGGCGAGGCCGGATTTGTGGCGTTTCGACAGATGGATCGAATCGAACGCGACCTCGAGCACCAGCGCCTTTTCGACCTCGCGGACCGGGCCGAACTTGCCCGTCGTGTGGCTGCGCACCCATTTGTCGAGGAACGCCAGCTCGGTATCGGTGAAGCCCGAATAGGCCTTGCCGACCGGCAGCAATTCGCCTTCGGGTGACCAGCAGCCGAAGGTATAGTCGCTGTAATAGCTCGATCGTTTGCCGTGGCCACGCTGGGCGTACATCAGCACGCAGTCGCAGGTCAACGCGGCGCGTTTCCACTTGTACCACAGCCCGACGCGGCGGCCGGCGACATAGGGGCTGTCGCGGCGTTTCAGCATCAGCCCCTCGATGGCGCTGTCGCGGGCGCCGTCGCGCAGCGCCTGGAGGGTGGCGAAATCGGGCGCCTCGACGATGGTCGAAATGTCGAAGCGCGCCGGATCGAGGTCCGGCATCAGCGCTTCCAGCCGGGTGCGCCGGTCGGTCCAGGGCTGTGCGCGCAAATCGTCGGCACCGATCGACAGGGCATCGTAAAGCCGCACGAACGCCGGAAACTCGGCGAGCGTCTTCGCAGGTGGCGCCTTGCGGCCGAGACGCTGCTGCAGCGCGTTGAAGCTCGCCGCCTCGCCCATCTGCGCCTGGCCGCGGACCAGCAGCTCGCCATCGAGCGTCGCATGGGTAGCAAAGGCAGCGGCGACATCGGGGAAGCTGCCGGTGATGTCGTCGCCGGTGCGACTGTACAGGCGAGTGTTACCGGCGACGTGCACCAATTGGATGCGAATGCCATCCCATTTCCACTCGGCGGCATAGTCGGCAAGGTCGATGGTCTCCGCCTCGAGCGGGTGGGCGAGCATGAACGGCCGGAACACCGGCACGTCGCCGGCGGTCGGTTGCGCTGCGCCGCCGTCGGCCCAGGCAAACAGCGCGGCATAAGGCGGGGCGAGGCCGTGCCAAACCTCCTCGACGGCTTCGACATCGATGCCAAAGGCTTCGGCAAGTGCGGTTTTTGCCAGCCGCGCCGACACGCCGATGCGCAGCGAACCCGTCGCCAGTTTGAGCAGCGCATAGCGGCCCTGCGGATCGAGCCGGTCGAGCAACGCTGCCAGCGCGTCGGGGGCGCTGGCGCGGGTCAGCGCCGACAATTCGGTGACGATATCGTCGAGCGACGGCGGCTGGGCACGCAATGCCGGCACGTCGGGCCAGAGCAACGACACGGTTTCGGCCATGTCGCCGACGAAATCATAACTCATTCCGAACAGCACCGGATCGACGCGCGCGGTGATCAGCTCACGGATCAGTTTCGGCTGCACCGCCTTCAGGTCGAGGCCACCGGTCAGCGCCGCCAGCGCCCAGCCGCGATCGGGATCGGGCGTCGCGCGCAGATAATCGCCGATCAGCCGCAATTTGCCATTTCGCGACGGCGTGTAGAGCAGGGCATCGAGCAGGGCGGCAAAAGCGAACATCGGCAACAACCTAGCAGGGCCACGGCCTGTGAACGATTGCGAATTTGTCTGCGTTCCACGTATCCACACTCCGCAGATTCTGTTATGCGCCAATCACGATGGGGCTGAGGGGCTTCGACCAACCAGATGCGAATGCGCGAACTCGAAAAGGCCAGCGGCGTCGGGCGGGAAACCATCCGCTACTATATCCGCGAAGGCCTGTTGCCCGAGCCTGCGCGTGCCAGCCGCAATTCGGCGTTCTACACCGACGATCACGTCAATCGCCTGCGCGCCATCAAGCGGCTGCAGGAGGAACGCTTCCTGCCGCTGGCGGTGATCCGCAACCTGCTCGAGGCGGAAGATGGCGAGCGCTGGCTGGCGCCCGAGGCGTTTCCGATGCTCGATGCGCTGCTCGCGGCGCGACTCGGCGCCGGGCAGGAACGCGTGGCGGTGCCCAGCGCCATCGAACAGCTCGGCATCGACGCCAAGGCGATTACCGAACACGCCGCGACCGGGATGATCACCGTCGATGCTGACGGCACCATCTCGGCACGCGACGTCGGCATCCTGCGCTCGCTGAAGGAATTGTCCGACATCGGCTTTACCGAGGATCTCGGCTTCGTCGGCGACCAGATCCGTTTCTACATCGATTTCATCGAATGGGTGACCAACCAGGAAATGCGGCTGTTCTTCGAACGCACCGCCGGCCATGTCGGCGAGGCGCGGGCGCTCGACATGGCCGAACGCGGCGTTTCGACGGTCAACGAACTGTTGTCGCAACTGCGTACGCGTGCCCTTTTACGAAAACTCGGCGAGCGCCGTCGGGTCGCCAACGATAACAATTAAGAGCTAGCCGGGGAGGGCTGGCGCCTCCTGCCATACGGGCAGGAGGCGCCGAATCCCGGGTTCAAAAACGCGTTGAAACCGTCACGGCCGGGCCGCTGCCGGGTTCGGCATTGCCGGCGACGCGGAAGCGCCAATCGGCGGCGACATCCACCGCAAAGCTGCCGATCGGCGCGCTGGCGACAAGGCTGGGGCCGACATCGACGCGGCTCGTGGTGACGCCGCCGCTCTGGATGCTGGCCCAGCCGCCGGGGCCGGCGGACAGCCTAATCCGGCCGACATGCGCCAGCGGCAGCAGCGCCCGCGCCTGGCCGCCGGCATAGATATCGCCATTGCCGAGCACGCCGGCTTCGCCATAGCCGGTCCAGCCGATCGGGCCCTGTTTCCCGTTCGCCCCCGCCGCAATTCGCAGCGTCCAGTCGTTGCGCGCTGTGGCGCCGATGGCGATCAACCGTTCGGCGCTGATGCTGACGCCTGCCAGCGGCCGCCAGCGCACGCCGATGGC
>JANOCM010000288.1:0-2967 GCA_031412175.1 Alphaproteobacteria bacterium | reverse complement strand
GGCAATTGGCGGGCACGCTCAAGTGGCGCGAACATCAACTGACGACCGCCATCTCGTACAGAAAGTCCACGAACCCCATCGTGCAGCCGACCAACCCCATGACCTTGGGGTTGCTCGAATCGACGACGAAATACTCGTTCGGCGCATGGGCGCCGCTGCCATGGCCGAGGCCGAACTGGCCGGCGGGCAGCGAAACCGGCGGCTGGGTGAATACGCTCCCCGGCCACGACCCGGCGTTGCGCGGATACAGCGTCTGTTCGACCCCGGCGCGGGCATAGACCGCCTGCTGGGCGCGAATGACGCGGCTGTTCTCCGGCGTCTCGGTCGGGTCGTAGCCGCCGCTGACATTGACCTCGATATCACCGAAGTCGCGCTTTTTCAGATGGGCGCGCAGCTTGGCTTCGGCCTCCTTGAAGGTCTGGTTGGGCACCAGCCGGCATTCGAGCTTGGCCTCGGCGCGGCCCGGCAGCACGGTCTTGCCGCCCTGGCCGGTATAGCCCGCGACCAGCCCCTGGATGTTGACCGTCGGCTGCGAGGCGAGGCGTTCCAGCGATTGCTGCCAGGGTTCGTTGTCGATCCACATCTTGACGCCCAGCGCCGCCTTGGCCTCGGCCTCGTTGCCGGCGCGCGCCGTCGCGGCGATCAGTTCCTTCTCGCGCGCCGTCAGCGGGCGGACATTGTCGAACCAGCCGTCGATCGCCGGGGTGTGGCCGTTGGGGCCGACCAGCGTGTTCAGCGCCTGCACCAGGTGCCAGACCGGGCTGTCGACATGGGCGTGCTGCGACGAATGGATGTCGCCCAGCGGCCCCTTGCCCCATTTTTCGCCGCTGGCGATCAGCTGGAATTCCATCGGGCCCTTCGACCCCAGGTTGATCGTCACGGCGCCGTTGCGTGCCTGCCAGGCGGTCGGGATGATGATGCCCTCGCACTTCTTCAGCGCCGCCAGCACTTCGGGCTTCTGGACGATCTGGTGGAAATGCGGCGAGGCGATCTCCTCCTCGCCTTCGGCCACCAGCACCAGGTTGACCGGCAGCTTCCGGCCCGCCGCGCGGATCGCGTGCAGCGCCGCAAGGAACGCCGCCTCGGGGCCCTTCTGGTTGATGGCGCCGCGGCCGACGATGACCTTGCCGAACCCGGGCTTGTCGACCAGCGCCGCATCGAACGGCGGCGTCGTCCATTCGGCCGGGTTCACCTGCTTGACGTCGTACATGAAATAGATGCCGACGGTGCGCCTGGCGCCGGCGTCGAGCGTCGCAAAGATGCCCGGCTGGCCATCGGTCGGCACCTTGGCAACCATCTGGAAGCCGGCGTCCTTGAGCAGCCCCATCGTATAATCGCAGGCGCTGTCCATCTGCCATTTCTCGGCGGCGATGCCAGGGTGGCGGATCCAGTCCTGGATGCGCTTGACGCTGGCGTCCTTGCCGGCCTCGACCGCGGCACGGATTGCCGCCATGTCGGCGCTGGCGGCCAGCGCCCGGCCCGGCAGTGCCAGCCCGGCGCCGGCGATGGCGGTGGCAGCAAGCAGGTGGCGGCGATTGAGTGTCGGCGTGTCGGTCATGCTGGAATCTCCCCTGTGCGGCGCATTAAAGCCTTGGCGCAGCAGGGTGTCCAGTCGTTCGCGCCCCTTGACCGCGCTCACCGATGCGCCATCTGTTGGCAAGCAGCAGCGCAGAGGAATGCCGCAATGGCGCGTGAGAATTATGTCGTCGTCCGCGCCGCCGGCCAGTGGCGGATCAGCTTCAGCGGCAATCTTTATGGCTATTATCCCGATGCAGCCGCCGCGACGGCGGTCGCCATCGACACCGCGCAAAAGGCCGCGGCAACCGGGCTGGCAGCGGCGGTGATCGTCGAAACCGACAGCGGCGCCTTTCGCACCGAAGCCGAGTTCGATCCGGCGACCGCCTAGTCGTCGTCGGCGGCGACCGGCAGCGGCTGGCGCAGCGCCACGATGAACGCCGGCTTGTCACCGGCGCGGGCGGGTTCGAGCAGCCGGGTGGCAAAGGCCGCGGCACCGCTGCCATGGGCGGAATAGGCCAGCGGTTCGAGCACCGCCGCCGCCTCGCGCAGCTTGTCGGCCTGCGCCAGCGCGATCGCGGTCGTGATCACGACCTCACCGACCTGGGGCGCCAGTTCATGCGCACGCAGCGCCACGGTCAGGTCGTTGGCGCCCAACGGTCCGGCGCGCGGGTTGCCGAGCTGGACATACAGCAACATCGTCCGCCAATCGCTCGGCTCGGCGCGGAACGATCGCACCAGCAGCCGCCGCGCCTCGCTGCGCGCGGCAGGCGTCGTGTCGCGCGCAAAGGGTGCGATCGCCAGCGCCCGCCAGCGCAGCAGAGTCGGATCCTCGGGCGATTTCGCCAGCAGCGCGTCGATCATCGCCATCGCCTGCTGCCGGTCGCCGAGCCGCAGTTCGGCCAGCGCCAGCGTTCGATCGGCGAGCGGATCGCCGGGGAAGCGCGCCGCAGCGGCCCGGGTCGCGGCGAGCGCCTTCGCCGGTTCCCGCGGCACCGACAGTTCCAGCGACGTGAGCTTCAACAGCACGGCATCCGCCGATGGCGGCAGGGTGGTGACCGTGATGCTCGCCGGGGTCGCGGCCGGACGGTTGAAGCGCGAAAAGGTGATGTCACGGCTCGACATATAGGATTTCAGCAGGCGCTCGAAATGCCGGATATCGGGGTCGATATGCTGCTGGAATGCCGCCAGCGGCTCGGCGCCGGTGGCAACCGCGCGCAGATAGGCGCGCAGCTTTTCGGTCTGGCCCGGCATGCGTTGCAGATAATGGCTGAGCAGCCAGCTTTCGGCGTAGAAGGCCGAGATTTCCTCGCCGCCCTTCAGCGCCGGATCGCGCGCCAGCACGCGGGCCAGCGGCAGCCAGTTGCCGCGCGCCAGCTGCATGGCGCGGCCGCGCGACACCGAACCGAATTCGATGGTCCTGGGCTTGAACTGCGCGGTCGAGAAATATTC
>JANOCM010000287.1:0-4640 GCA_031412175.1 Alphaproteobacteria bacterium | reverse complement strand
CGCCGATCGGTCGGATTCGCGCCTATTCCGCCGCCGCCGGCCGTGATCCGCCAAACTCGCTGCGCTGCAGCGGCAGCATCGCCGTCAGCGTGACCATCAGCAGCGCCACCTCGAGCGCATAGACGGCAAGATAGCCCGTCGCCGCCGATGGCCAGGGGTAGGTGCCCGGCGCCGATGTGACGGTATCGCGGATGATGCCGCCCAGCGCCGCGCCAAGGCCCGCCGCTGAGCCTGCACCGCGCCCCAGCTGCCCAGCGCCAGCCCGACCTGGTCGCGCGGCGCCGCGTTCATCGTCGCGGTCAGCGTGCCATGGCCGAACAGGCCGGCGGTAAAGCCGACGAGCAGCACCCCGAGAACGAAGCCCGGCACCGATTGCTGCGGCGCCGCCGCCATGATCAGCAGGAACGACGGGATGCCGAGCAACGCGCCGATCGTCGCCATGCGAAACGGATCGAAGCCCCGGCTCAGCATCCGCGACGCTAGCGCAAAGCCGATCAGCCCGCCGCCGGCAAAGGTCGCGGTCAATTTCGTCGTGTCGCCGACGCCGAGCCCCAGCACCTGGCCGCCATAGGGTTCGAGCAGGATATCCTCCATGCTGAACGCCAGCGTGCCGAGCCCGATGGCAACGAGCCGGCGCAGCGCCTGCGGCTGGGCGATATACTGGTCCCACGCCTCGCGAAAACTCGGCTGCGGCGGCGCCGTGTACAGCCGCGACGGCCGCCGCGGTTCCTGTTTCCACACCGCGATCAGGTTGAGCACGATCGTTATCACCGCCGATGTCGAGATGACCTGGATCAGCCGCCCGGGCGAGAAATTCTCCAGCGCCGCGCCGAACGCCAGCGCGCTGACGATCATGCCGAGCAGCAGCATCACATACATCAGCCCGACGACGTTCGGCTGCGCCGATTCGGGCGCCTGGTCGGTGGCCAGCGCCAGCCCGACCGTCTGGGTGATATGGATGCCGGCACCGACGAGCAGGAAGGCCACTGCCGCCGCGGTGCGCCCGATCCACACCGGCGCATCGGCGGATTGCAGCGCGCCGGCCAGCACCAGCAGCGCGAACGGCATCAGCGCCAGCCCGCCGAACTGCACCATCGTGCCGCGAAAGATGAACGGCACCCGCCGCCAGCCGAGCGCCGAAACATGGGTATCCGACTTGTGCCCGATCAGCGCGCGGAACGGCGCGAACAGCAACGGCAGCGCCAGCATGATGCCGACGAGCGACGCCGGCACGTTCAATTCGACGATCATCACCCGGTTGAGCGTGCCGACCAGCAGCACCAGCGACATGCCGACCGATACCTGGAGCAGCGACATGCGCAGCAGACGATCGAGCGGCAGATCGGGGCTGGCGGCATCGGCAAACGGCAGGAAGCGCGTGCCATGGCGCATCCAGATATCGACCATCCTGCGGCTGACCGGATTCATGCCGCCCGACCGCCCGGAATCGTGCCCCGTGTCCTGGTCATAGTCCCCACTCGACCCGTGTTGCTGCCGTTGCTGACAGACCGATTGATTGAACCGGGCAGCGGGATTTGACAAGCCGTAACCGGCGTTTAGCCGGCGGTTCGGCTCAATCACCCAACCGATAGTTCAGTGTCAGGTTGAGCGTATGGTTGACCCGGTCGGGGCCGGTGCCGCGCAGCACTTGTGCCATGTAACCGCCTTCGAAATTCAGGCGCTTGTTGACCGGCGCCAGCGCGCCGGCAAAGACCCGCACCTGTTGCACGCGGCTGCGCTGGCCCCAGTCGGTGTCGTTGAGGCCGACGAGCGCTTCGCTCCACAGCAACGGCCCGGCGCTGCCGCGGCCGTTGAGAGGCACCTGCAATCGCAGCATGGCGCGCCCCCGCCAGCCGAGATCCTGCGCGCCTTCGATACTGCGCTGTTCGAGCCGCAGCCGCGCGAGCAAGATCAGATGCTCCGGGTCGCGGTACAGCGGCAGCATCAGCTGTTCCCACATCCGGTGTTCGTTGGTGATGCGCCCGCCATCGGGGGTGTTGCGCTGGAACTGATAGCCGGCCAACGCGGTAAAATCAGGCGCAATTCGAATGCCGAAGGCAGCGCGGACGATGAATTCATTGAGATGCGAGACATCGCTGCCGATGCGCTGCTGGGTTTCCAGCCAGACCATCGGTTTTGGCCCGGCGCCGGGCGCGATCGGGCCCTGGACGATCTGCGTTGCCCACAGCTGAAAATCATCGGCGCGCGCCGCGCCCGGAAGCGCCAGCGCCAGCACCGCGAGCGCGCGGAAGGGGAAGACTGTCACGGGCGGGGTCCATCGCTGGGCAGGGGCTGCCGGATAACCGCCGCGCCGCAGCGTGTCGAATGACAATTTGCGCCGCGGTTCAGCCAGTCCTGATCACCGCCTCGCCTGCCACGGTCGTGCGGTGCATCACCCGCAGATGCCCGTCATAGCCGCCTTCGGCAAAATGCAGCGTGCAGCGATTGTCCCAGATCAGCAGCGTGTCGGGCGCCCATTGGTGGCGATAGAGGAATTGCGGCTCGATGATGCGCGCGAACAGATGGCCGAGGATGGCGTAGCCCTCGTCGCGGGTCATGCCCTCCAGCCCGATGGTATAGACCGGCGAGCAATAGAGCGCCTTGCGGCCGGTGACCGGGTGGACGCGGACGAGCGGATGCGCCTGCACCGCCTCGGCCGCCGCGCCGGTGATGATCTGCATCGTGCGCTTCGCCGTCTCGTTGGCATAAACGCCGTCGCGACCATAGGGCAGCCGCGCCGAATGCAGCGCCGTCAGCCCGTCGCACAGCCGCTGGAACGCCGGCGACAGCGCGTCATAGGCGGCGGCGCAATCGGCAAACAGCGTGTCGCCGCCGACCGGCGGGATGATTTTGCCGTGGAGGATCGTCGCCGCCGGCGGCTGCACCTGGAAGCTCCAGTCGCTGTGCCAGCCGGCGCCGAAATTCGGCGCCGTCTCGTCGGCCTCGCGGCGTAGTTCGAGGATATGCGGGCGGCCGGGCAGCGGCGCGATGAACGGGTCTTCGCCAAAATCGCCGAACTGGCGGGTGAACGCTTCCTGCTGGTCAAGGCTCAGCGGCTGGCCCGGAAACGACAGCACGGCGTGCGCCGCCCAGGCCGCCTTGACCGCCGCCAGCGCATCGGCGGGCAGGGGGGCCGACAGGTCGATGCCGGTGACGCTGGCGCCGAACCCCGATGGCTGCGGGGTGACGATCATGCCAGCCGCGCCGTCGCGCGCGCGTGCCAATCGTGCAGTGCTGCCAATGTTTCGGGTGGCTTGATGTCGATCCAGCCGGCGAAATCGACGATGGTCAGCAGCGCGATATCGGCCAGCGTGAAGCGGTCGCCGGCGAGCCACTGCCGCGACTGCAATTCGGTGTCGAACCACGTGAAGGCCGCCTGCGTATTGCCGCGCGCCGCCTCGCCCATCGCCGGGATCTGCGCGACGAGCTTCGCGGTGAACGGATGGCCGTGCTGCCAGGCAAGGCTGACCGGCGTGCCGAGCACGGTTTCGGCGCGGCGGATCCACATGTCGGTCTCGGCGCGTTCGAGCGCTGTGGTGCCGAGCAATGGCGGTTCCGGGTGGAGTTCGTCGAGATAGCGGCAGATGCTGATGGTTTCGGCGAGCACCGTGCCGTCGTCGAGTTCGAGGAATGGCACCTGGCCGCGCGGATTCTTCGCCAGCACGGCGTCGGATTTATGCTCGCGCTTGAGCAACGACAGCTCGGTCGCCGGCAGGTCCAGCCCCTTGGCCTTGAGGAACAGCCGCACCCGGCGCGGATTGGGTGCCGGATCGGGCGCGGTCCAGAGCATCATGTCAGTCATCTCCCCAGTGTTTTGCCGGAGCCTACCCCCCTTCTCCCCGCCCTGAAAGGGAGGGGCCGGGGGAGGGTGACTCCGTGTCTCGAAGCGCGGGCGTGGTGCCGCGCGACTCACCCACCCCCGACCCCTCCCTTTCAGGGAGGGGAGATGTAGATTTCGGCCTCGTTTGGCGGCACAAAGCCACGATGATCGAAACCGCCATCAAGACCGACGCCGATACCATCGCGATGATCGAGCGGCTCGACGACCGGCTGCGCTGGCTGTCGGCGTGGATGATCCACAATGCCAACCATCTGCGCCCCAGCCGCGACGGCGTGAAGGTCGGCGGCCACCAGGCCAGCTGCGCGTCGATGTCGACGATCATGGCGAGCCTGTATTTCGCCGGGCTCGGCCGCAACGACCGGGTGGCGGTCAAGCCGCACGCCGGGCCGCTGCTCCATGCCATCCATTACATGCTCGGCAACGAATCGCTCGAAAAGCTGCAGAATTTCCGTGGTTTCCAGGGTGTGCAGAGTTACCCGAGCCGCACCAAGGACGTGATCCCCGTCGATTTCTCCACCGGCAGCGTCGGCCTCGGCGTTGCGGTCACCGCGTTCGCGTCGCTGGTTCAGGACTATCTGATCGCCCATGGCCGGCTGGACGCTGCCGATGCCGGGCGCATGATCGCGCTGATGGGCGATGCCGAGCTCGACGAGGGCAATATCTACGAATGCCTGATCGAGGGCTACAAGCATGACATCCGCAACTGCTGGTGGATCGTCGACTACAACCGCCAGTCGCTAGACCATACCACTGCCGACCGGATGTTCCGGCGCTTCGACGACATTTTCGAAACCTGCGG